>CAIMMA010000109.1 GCA_903842475.1 uncultured bacterium | reverse complement strand
TGGCCTTCGGGAAGCCGTTTCTCGATCACCGCCGCCCGCAACCCTTCGATGGTTTCCCGCTTCAACAGCGCCAGACTCCTGGGGTCCTCGATCACCGTGAACAGGCACTGGCGGTTGTTTTTGCCGGTGGGTCCATTGGCCACGGTTGCCAGCATCCGGTCGATTACCCCGCTTTCCAGAGGTTCGGGCAGAAAACGGCGAATCGACCGCCGGCCTCGGATCAGGGCGGTCATCTGCTCGGCGGTGGGCAGGCTTTCCGGCAGGGGCATCGAGTTCTCCGGCTTGCGGCCCAGGATCGACAGGGCCCCGGTCGGGCAGACCGCCAGGCAGTGCTGGCATTGGATGCAGTGGTGGATTCTGGTCGGGTTGAGGGCGGGGAAGTCCGGGGCCAGCTCGATGATGTGAAAGGGGCAATCGTCGATACAGGCTCCGCATTGAATGCAAAGGTCGCGGTCGATGGTGAACTGCAGCTCCATAGGGTGTGCCTCCTGGGGTTGCGGGAAAGTGGATGTTGCGGTACGTTCTTGTTCTGCGGATTGATGGTCTGTGTTCTTACTTTTTTGCCCGGGGAAAGAACACTGTTTGTTCCAGCGGCAAGCGGTAGGGCGGCCGCCAAATCATGCGTGCCAGTAAGTCGGGAAGCAAATCAAGCCGTGCCATGGTCAAGGATATCGACGCCTTGCTGGTCGACCTTAAGCGTTTCCGGGGCGGCATCGCCGACACCTCGACCCTGATCTACCTGGAGCGTCTGGGGCTGCTGGATCTAGCCGCCCGCTGTTTTTCCCTGCGGGTTATCCCCCAGGTGGTCGCGGAATTCGGCATGCGACCTGCTGGAACCATCCCGCTGACCGCGGTCCCTTCCGGCCCGGCGGATCTGGTCATCTGCCAGGAAGCGTCCCGGCTCGGCTTGCCGGTGCTGTCCGAGGACCGGCATGTCCTGCGGGCGGCCCGGGCCGGTCAGCTTCCCTATTACAATACCCTGATGATGGTCCTGGCCTTGTGCGTTCAAGGCGAGCTGGCGCCGGCCGCCTTTGCCGATATTCGCCGCGAGTTGCTGGTTTTTGCGCGTTACGCGCCCTGGGTGGTTGCCGTGGGGGACGCACTCTTCGAGGCCCTTTGCCACGCCCCGACCAGGGAGGTCTGACCGCTGTACCCAGCCGGGTCAGCGGTCCTGCAGCAGTTCCCGGGCCAATTCGGCGGCACTGTACAGGCTGGGACTGACATCGGCGTCCGACTGGAGCCGGTGCCCGGCAGCGGTGATCGCCCGGACGTCGAAACCGAGGAGTTCGAGATGCATGGTGTAGCGTTCTCGCACATCCAGGTGGGCCTCGGCCGTATCGACCTGGGAGAGAATGAGCAGTGCGGTCTTGCCCGGGGGCAGGCGGCTGCTGTTTTCTTCTTCCCGGACGTCGGTGCTGACCAGAGACCAGGTTCGGTCGAAAAAACATTTGAACTGGCCGGAGGTGTCGCCGAAATAGATCGGTGTGGAGAATACCACGATATCGGCGGTCTGGATATCGGCGAGCAGGGGGGTGAGCTCATCCTTGAGGACGCAGTGGTCCGACCGGGTGTGGCAGCCTTCACAGGCCTGGCAGCCTCGGTACTGCATATCGTTGAGGTGATAATCAGTGACCATGGCGCCCCGGATGGCGGCGGTTTCCGTGAAGGCGCGGGCTATTCGGGTGCTGGTGCCGTTTTTTCTCGGGCTTCCGAGTATATTGACGATTTTCAAAAATGGTACCTTGGTTCGGAGGTGGTCGGTTGGCATGGGCAAGCAGGGTGCTGGGCGCCAATAGTAAAGCTAAGTCGTTCAATTTTCCAGGGAATAATGGCGCAAAACGCTGAAATCGGGCCGTTCGTTACCGGCGCCTGAAAGCAGAAACTGGCGGGCATGCCAGCCTTGGACATCAAACTGCTTGAAAGAGATGGGGAAATCGATGATGTATGCCGGAAAGGAAATGCTTGAGGCATTGGCGACGCGTCATTATCGGAAACAGAGCAGGAACGATGAATCAGAAGATACAAGTGGTTTTGGAAGAAGAATCCCTGCGGGACGGGCTGCTGGCGGAAAACAGACTGCTGGGCCTGACGGAAAAATTGCAGGTGGTCCGGTTGTTGAAAGAGGCCGGGCTCAGGCGGCTGCAGCTGGGCAGTTTCGGCCATCCCCGCACGGTACCCCAGATGGCCAATACCGATGTACTGGTGTCATTGGTTCGCAAAGAGTTCCCCGGTTTGTTAAGTACGGCCCTGGTGCCCAATGAAAAAGGGCTGGAGCGTGCTATCCATTGCGGTTTGGGGCTGGCCAGCATGGCCGTTTCGGTGTCCGACAGCTATAGCCTCAGGAGTGTCGGGCGTCCAGCGGCCGAGGCCCTTGAGTTGACCCTTGCCCTGATTGGTGCGGCCGTGGGGGCCGGAACCCCGGTGCGGGCCGGAGTGCTCTGCGCCTTTGGTTGTGCCTTCGAAGGGGGTATGCCCGAAGAAAGGGTGCTGGATGTCGTCGGTCAGCTGGTGGCGGCCGGCGCTGTGGAGATCAATCTGGCGGATACCGCCGGCATGGCTCATCCCCTGCAGGTCGGCCAGTTGGCGGCCAGGGTACGGAAAATGTATCCGGCGATCGAGCTTTCCCTCCATCTCTATGACACCCGCGGCCTGGGTCTGGTGAACATGTACGCCGGCGCTGTCGCCGGGGTGCGGCTGTTCAGTGTGGCGGCGGGCGGGCTGGGGGCGAGTCCTTTGTTCGCCGGAGCCAGCGGCAATGTCGCCGGCGAGGATGCGGTCAACCTGTTTCACGGCATGGGGCTGGAAACCGGGATCGATCTGGCCGGTCTCTGTCGGGTGGTCGACTATTACGAGAACCTGCTCGAGCGAGCACTGCCGGGGCGGATGAACCGGGTGCTGCATTCCCAGCCGGAAGCCAATGCGAAGCTGGGTTTCTGAGGGGCGGTGGCCGTCAACGTGATTTTTTCGAAAGAATTGGGTGGCGTGATCTGATCAAAGGCTCGGGAATCTCAACGGGTCGGTCTGGTTTTGATCCTGGACAAAGAATTGTGGAGGTGTGGCATGCTGATCGATTTCTTTTTGCAATTCCATCCGGTGACCCAGGCCCTCCTCGCCACCCTGTTCACCTGGGGGGTGACCGCCGCGGGGGCCGGGCTGGTGTTCATGAGCCGGGAGATCAATCCCAAACTCCTTGACGGCATGCTGGGCTTCGCCGCCGGGGTGATGATCGCGGCCAGCTTCTGGTCGCTGCTGGCCCCGGGGATAGAAATGGCCGAACAGCTGGGCCATACCCCCTGGCTCACCGCCTCCATCGGCTTCATGGCCGGCGGTATTTTTATGCGGATCACCGACCGGCTGCTGCCCCATCTCCACCCCGGTCTGGCCATGTCCCAGCGCGAGGGCATCAAGACCTCCTGGCAGCGGTCCACCCTCCTGGTGCTGGCGATTACCCTGCACAATATTCCGGAAGGGCTGGCCGTGGGCGTGGCCTTCGGCGCGGTGGCCGCGGACCTGCCGTCTGCCTCCATCGGCGGGGCGATAGCCCTGGCCATCGGCATTGGCCTGCAGAATTTCCCCGAAGGCACTGCGGTGGCCATGCCATTGCGCCGGGAGGGAATGAGTCGGCGGAAGAGTTTCCTCCTCGGCCAGGCCTCGGGGGTTGTGGAACCGATCGCCGGAGTGCTGGGGGCGCTGTTTGTCCTGCGGATGCAGCCTATCCTGCCCTATGCCCTTTGTTTTGCCGCCGGGGCGATGATCTTTGTGGTGGTTGAGGAGTTGATCCCCGAATCCCAGCGCAATCCGGACAATATCGATTTTGTCACCATGGCCACCATGGCCGGATTTTCGACCATGATGATCCTCGACGTGGCCCTGGGCTGAGCCGCAG
>CAIMMA010000108.1 GCA_903842475.1 uncultured bacterium | reverse complement strand
TCGAAAAAGTCCGCCGACCTTTATTTCAGGCTCTTTGCTTTGGTATCGCCCTGGTCACCATCGTGCTGGCCTGGCTGCTGGCCCTTGGCTCAACGTAAAAAGTTGACCACCTGCTGGCTCAGTGGCACCCCTTTTGATAAATAGTTTCTCCGGCGTTGATCTTAATTGACGTTACATTTTATAGTGCATAGAGTAAGCGCGTTTACACCCCGCCCGCATGCCAGGAGCACGCTTTAAGCCCTTGCGCCATGCAGATCTGTTTGCAGCCGGTATGCCGGCCTCAACCTTAATCTCATATTCCACGTTCAATAAATGGAGCTGTATTCATGCCGATGAATGAACAACCTCCCTGGGGGCAGAAAAAGAAACCCACCGGGCCGGAAGATTTCCTAGCCATTCTTATCCAAAAAATCAGAGACTCCTTTGCGGGAAAAGAGCAGAAACCCAAACCCAACGGATCGGGTGCACCGCCCCCCGAAGAGCAACCCAACCTGCTGTCCAGCGCCAGTAAAATTGTCGCCATCGTGCTGGCAGCCATTGCCCTGCAGACCGCCTTTTCCAGCTTTTACACCATCAAGCCCGGTGAGGTTGGCATCATCCTGCGTTTGGGAAAATATAACCGCACCTCCCAATCCGGTCTCCATTTCAAAGTACCTTACCTGGAAGAGTTGGCCAAAGTGGATGTCGAAAGCGTCCGCAAAGAGGAGTTCGGGTTCCGAACCCGCACACCGGGGGTCAACACCGCCTTCGACCGCAAAGGATACAGCATGGAAGCCCTCATGCTCACCGGCAACAAAGACGTGATCGAGGTCGCCTGGATTGTTCAATATAAGGTCAGCGATCCGGTGAATTTCCTTTTCAAGGTTCGCGATGTCTCCCAGATGGTCCGCGATGCCTCGGAAACCGTCACCCGACGGATTGTCGGTAACATGGACTTTGATTACGTGCTCAGCAACCGTGAGGTGCTGGCCGCCAGCGCCAAAAAAGAACTGCAGAGCCAGATGGATCGACTCAAATGCGGCATCACCCTGGTCACCCTCCAACTCCTGGACATCAATCCTCCCGAACAGGTGAAGCCGGCGTTCAACGAGGTTAACGAGGCCGACCAGGACATGAAACGGTTGATCAACGAGGCCGAAGAGACCTACAACAAAGTCATTCCTAAAGCAGGGGGCAGCGCCAAACAAATTATTGAGGAATCCAGGGGTTATGCAGCGGAGCGGGTTAACCGGGCCAACGGCGAAACCAATCGGTTCAAGGCGATTGTCAAAGAATACCAAGGCGCCGAAGAGGTCACCCGGCAACGGATGTATCTTGAGGCCATGCAGGACATTATCCCGCATGTCGAGCATGTCTATGTGATGGATAAAAGCCAGCAAAGCGTCCTGCCATTTTTGGATCTTTCCAGGAAAACCGGCAAAGAAACGCCACCAACCGTGACCAAATAACCCGATCCCTGGCGTGACTTATCGTTCTTAAACCATTTAATCGACACGGCCTTATGCAAAAAATACTTCATTTCCTCATCGTGCTCATCGTCGGCGCCGCAGCCATTACCATCTGGGACGGTTTCTTTATCCTCCCCGAGGGCCAGCAGGCGGTTATCACCCAGTTTGGCGCCCCGGTCGGTCAATCGCTGACCGAAGCCGGCCTGAAATTCAAAACACCTTTTATCCAGCAGGTGCAGTATTTCGACAAACGGATACTCACCTGGAACGGTGATCCCAATCAGATTCCCACCAATGACAAAACCTTCATTTATATGGAGAACACCGCCCGCTGGCGCATCGCCGATCCGCTGCGGTTCCTCCAGGCCGTGGGCACCGAAAAACGGGCCATGACCCTGCTCGACGATATTCTCGACGGTACAGTACGGGATCTGGTTAACAAAAACGATCTGATCGAAATCATCCGCAGCTCGGACTGGTCGCCGGATTTCATGGCCGCAGTGATCGAATCAAGGGATATGGTCCTGCCCCCCAAGGTGGGCCGGGACAAGATCAGCCAGATGGTGCTCGACGACGCCGCCAAAATCACCCCGCAATACGGCATCGAGTTGATGGATGTGATGTTCAAGCGGGTCAACTACATTGAAACGGTCCGCTTGAAGGTCTACGACCGGATGATATCGGAACGGAAGCGGATCGCCGCTGAAAAACGCTCGACCGGTGAAGGCCGCAAGGCCGAGATTTTAGGCCGGGTAGAGCGCGAACTCCAGGAAATCACCTCAGCGGCCCAACGGGAGGCCACCGAGATCCGCGGCAAGGCGGATGCCGAGGCCACCCGGATCTACGCCCAGGCCTACTCGAGCAACCCGGAGTTTTATGCCTTTCAGAAGAGCTTGGAAAGCTACCGCAACATCCTCACCAAAAATAGTTCCTTGGTGCTCTCCGCCGATTCGGATCTCTTCCGCTACCTGGAATCCCAGGGGGTGAAAAAATAAAAAAGAAGGGGGGGCGATCTGCTGCCCCCCCTTTTTGGTTGTCCGCCGATGATGGCGCCGAAGAACAGCCGGCGACCGGGTTTCCGCTAGTCAAAAACGATATCGATGCCGTCATCGGCAAAACTCGGCCGCTGCTCGCTGGAATAGGGTATCCGGCCCCGTTCCTCGAGCAGGACTTCGAATTGCACCAGATCTTCTTCGGAGTCGATCGAATCCAGCCCCAGCTTTTCATAGCGGCAGTCGCAATGAATCAGCTGACCGCCGCACCAGGGACAGATCTCCACCGGACACCCCAGTTCGTGGACCTCGCCGGTAGCCGCATGGCAGGCCGGGCAGATGTCTTCATCGAGCTGCAGCGGTTCGTAAACCGGAAAGACATCGACCTTGGTACAGATTTTTTTAAAGGACTCGGCGCTGTCGTAGCCGAAAAAATCAATCAGCTCGTCCGCCAGAAAGCCGTCGGCCAGCCGACCTTGAAATTCCAACCCCTCGCTTGAGACCAGATACAGGTATTCTCCCTGCACGGTTATCGCGACCAGCAGAAAAACCCCCTGTTGTCGATTGACCAACCGTATTTCCCGTACCCATTCATCGCGGGACTCCGGGTGGTGGGTATACAATTCCAATAGCAAGGTCAAACCAATCAAATCTTCGCGATAGATATCAAGGACATCTTCGGCCTCTGCCCGATGTTCTTCAGGGACGGCATGGTCCATGGCCTCGAGAATGGCTTTTTTCTTCTCTTTTAATTCCTTCAATAGCTCACCCTTTCCTGTCGTTCCTGTTGTTTTATTTTGCAATGCCGTATCAGCCGCTCAAAATTGCGGCGCCGGACGGGCTTGTCATGACGATAAGCATACCCCCGGCCTGCTGCAACGCAAACGGCAGCCTGCAAGAAAATACGACAGCCTGGTCAATGAAACCGGGCCTTTCTTGAATTAAGCGGCCAGATACTATATAACCTGGCTTTGGCGAAAGAAAAATCCGGCCACACCTGAAAGTCGGCTCGCACGGCGATCCTGCCCAACTGTTCTTTCCGGTATGGCCCAGACGTTCCGTGGCCGCAATGTAACGAAACGGCGTCGGCTGTGCATGGCTTTTAAGCAGTTCGACCGGTTTTTCGGCCACCACCGCCCCGTTAACCAAGCATTCCGAGCATTTTTCCAGGAGAAAGGCATCCATGTCTGAAAATGAGCAAACAAAAACCGCAGAGCTCCTCATCGACGGTAAAAAATATCTGCTGCCGCTGATCGAGGGAGCCGAGGGTGACAAAGCCATCGACATCCGTGGCCTGCTCCGCAATACCGGCTACACGGTCTATGACACCGGCTATAAAAACTCGGCATCCTGCAGCAGCACCATCACCTATCTTGACGGCGATAAAGGCGTGCTTCGGTATCGCGGCTATGCCATCGAAGACCTGGCCGAACGCTGTTTGTTCATCGAGGTCGCGTATCTCCTGCTCCACAATAAACTGCCCAACCGGGAAGAGCTGGAAAGTTTTCGGACGCTGCTGGAACAATTCGCCTTGATCCATGAGGATATGATCCATTTTTTCGATCGTTTTCCGCCCAATGCCCCACCCATGTCGATTCTCTCGGTGATGGTCAACAGTCTGCACAACTACTACCCGGAGATGAGTGCGGATCCCCTGGAAAACATCGACCAGACCGCCAGCCGGCTTATTTCCAAAATCCGGACCATTGCCGCCTTTTCCTACAAAAAATCCATCGGCCATCCGCTGATCTATCCGCGCAATGATCTGTCGTATTGCGGCAATTTTCTCAACATGATGTTCAACACCCCGGTGCGACCCTATATTGTCCTGCCCGAGGTGGTTGCCGCCCTGAACAAACTGCTTATCCTCCATGCCGATCACGAACAGAACTGCTCGACCTCGGCGGTCCGCCTGGTGGGTAGCGCCGGCGGCAACCTGTACTCTTCCATCTCGGCGGGAATCAATGCCCTTTGGGGGCCATTGCACGGCGGCGCCAACGAGGCGGTTATCCAGATGCTGGAGGCTATTCATCGGGACAACAACGATTATAAAAAATACGTCGCCAAGGCCAAGGATAAAAACGACCCGTTCCGGCTCTCCGGTTTCGGCCACCGGATTTATCGGACCTTCGATCCCCGGGGCAAGATCATCAAAGACGCCTGCGACGGCATCCTGGCCGTCCTCCACTTCAAGGACCCCTTGCTTGAAATCGCGCGCAATCTTGAGGAAATCGTGCTGAACGACGAATTTTTCGTCAGCCGCAACCTGTACCCTAATATCGATTTTTATTCGGGCATCATCTACCGGGCCCTCGGCATCCCCACCAACATGTTCACCGTCATGTTCGCCCTGGGCCGACTTCCCGGATGGATCGCCCAGTGGAAGGAGATGCGGGAGGATCCGCAGACTAAAATCTACCGGCCGCGGCAAATCTATACCGGTTCGCCGCCGCGGCAATTCGTGCCGCTGGGGGAACGTCTGTGAACGACCGCATCCCAACGACTGCGGTGCTGTAAACAAAAAAACGGATCGTGCGGTTCAACGCACGATCCGTTGCCTGGTTGCCCAGCCTCGAAAAAGGTTGCCGGTCAATACTTCACCCGAACCCGATAGGTCAAGGCCGCGGTCTCCAGGGGCGGCACGGCCAACTGCCAGGAAACAGCATGGGCAGATTCCCGGGTGTGCCCGAGCGATTCCCCTAAAATTTCCCAATCGCCGGGAAGCGGCTCCTGGACCTTGACCGTCACCGGTTCTTTTTTGGCGTTTTTCACTTGTATCTCATATTCGCTTTCAATGACCGCGCTCCCCGGGCTGGAACCGGCGATTTTTTTGAAATGGACTTGGCGCTTATCGGCGGTGATGTCGAACGCCTCGCCCAGATGCAACCGAACGAGTTCCTGCTCCGGGGTGTGATCCACTCGATCCTCACCAACAAACTGCAGTAACCCGCCGCCATCTTTTTTATAGACGCGGACCACGCCTCCCGGCAGGGGCAGCCCCAAACCGGACGCTTTGTTGTTTTTCAACTCCACGAACACCCCCACTTTCTGTTTACGGCCGATCTCAGCCACTTGGGCGGCGTAATAATAGTCCTGACCCTGCAAGACAAATTCTTTCCGGCAGGCCACCCCTGCAGCCTGGAGCAGGGCCACTTGCTTCTTCTGATTGACCCCTATATCCGTGGGACGCCCGAGGGTATAGAGGTGGTATTCGAACATCGATTCTTCGG
The DNA here is from genome assembly GCA_903842475.1 of uncultured bacterium. Classification (GTDB taxonomy): domain Bacteria; phylum Desulfobacterota; class Desulfobulbia; order Desulfobulbales; family Desulfobulbaceae; genus Desulfobulbus. The sequence continues at coordinate 9,277 of CAIMMA010000108.1, read as the reverse complement.
TCATAGGCGGAGCTGGGGGCGCTGCGGCCATGGCCACCTGGCGCCTCCCCCGGGACTCCATCTCCTGCTGGACCACATTGACATCACCGGCAACCAACTGCAGTTGCGCCCGCGGGTAACGGGCGCCACTCTCATTGATGAGGGTGACCCAACCGCTCAAATTAAGATGGTCATCGGCGGCATTGAGTTCGGCGACATAATCGGCCTGCCAGGAAAGCCCTCCGGTCAGATAGGACAACTCGACCTCGCGTGGGCCATCCTGTTGACTCTCAACCCGCATGGTCAACGTCGGTCGGTCCCGGAGGGTATCGGGAACATCGGGATAGACCAATCGCCCGCTCACCTCGGTCTCGATACGATCCCCCACCTGCAGCACCACACCGCTGCCGGCGCTCAGGACCTTGGCCTGCACGGACTGATCCTCGCCGGTGGTCGGATGACGCCTGATCATGGTCACCTCGCGGCCCACATATTTCTGGAGCAACGATTCCGGGGTGAGCAAATCATATTCGAAATTCTGCTCAAGCACCGTCAGGTCCCGGCCGTTCATCAAGGCCGTTTCCGGTTTGATCTGCGCACTCACCTCACGAAAGGCAAGGGTCTGCTCCCCCTTGGGCACATCGATTTGGCGACGGTCTTTCACCAGAGCCAGATTTTTATTGTAGATGGTGACGCCCACCGACTGCTGAGCACCGGCGGGCACGTTGATTTCAGCGCTCGCTCCGACAGCGCCCAGACAAAGCAAGAGCGCTGCCAGATAAGACAACTCCTGTTTCATGGAACTCTCCGTTGATAAAAGAAAAAATTCCTTAAAAGACCCGCAGGGAAGCTTGCTGCAACGAAAACCGCTTACTTAACTCTCGGCAACGGTATTATGGAGGATAAAATCATCAAGAAGTGTTTGCTGTTCGCTGGTCAGCGCTCCGAATTGCATACTGAGCCGTTTGACCCGAAGCGAGCTGAAGATGGAACTGGTGAGGGTTTGCACCTCGCCGACGAGGAGGATTGGCAGATTAGGCAGGTAAAATCTCGAATGGGCGAAGAAAAGATCAAGATGGGAGGGTAACGTTTGTTGTTGCTCAAAAGCGGCAAAACTCACCGAGAGACCGCCTTGGCTGATATCCAGGATCGCTCCGGTGTCTTTACCAAGAAAAACCAACGCGTCGTCTTTGACACGGTAGCGTTTATGGCGACGGCGCTCACCGCCATCGAATGTATCCGGTTTACTCTCCATGCCGGACCACTCCCCATTTTGCATCAGATTTTACTGGCGTTAAACCGCTGGCAGTATTCTCGTACCAATTGCCAGCGCTGCGGCAGACTCAAGCGAAAATAGATTGGGCTGAGCATCAGAATTCGAATGGCTTCACGTGGGCTCATACTCTTACCTCCAGGTTGCGACATTTCCTACCTTTATCCATGCAAGAAACTAACCTGCGGTAAAAATATTTTAACTTACGCAATAGCGTCGTTTGCAACGGCAACATGGCCCTTTTCTCCCCCGGAAAAGACATTGGCATTCCCAAAAAGTGGAGAAATCAAGCAAATTTTCCGTAAAACCGAATTGGCGACGTGTCCCCAAGTACCTATGGATTACCTTACGATTACCTAATTACGTTGTCTATACTGCGCTGGAAGGAAAAAAGAAAATAAAAAAAATCAGGCTTCTTCTTTCTCCAGGCTCGCACCGTGGCTGAGGTGCACCACCAGGGGAACCCGGAGCGGCAGCGCTGCTTCCATATGACTTTTGAGAATTCCTGAGACTTCACCCAGCTCGAAATCCGGCACCTCCAAAACCAATTCGTCATGGATTTGCAGCAACATGCGGGCCTGCAGGCTTCGTTCGGCAAGCTCCCGGTGCACCCGCAGCATGGCCAGTTTGATAATATCCGCAGCCGTCCCCTGGATAGGCGTATTGATGGCTGTCCGCTCGGCGAATTCGCGCTGCACGCGATTGGTGCTGTTGATTTCTGGCAGAGGCCGCCTTCGTCCCAACAGGGTGGTGACGTAGCCATCCTGTTTCGCTTGCGCCACCACTGTTTCCATAAAATCCTTTATTCCGGAAAAATGGGCGAAATACCGATCGATAAAGGTCTGCGCTTCCTTACGACTGACATGAAGTTGACTTGCCAGTCCAAAACTTGACATTCCATAGACGATTCCGAAATTGATGGTCTTGGCCACACGCCGCATATCGGAAGTCACCAGTTCCGGCGCCACATAAAATATCTGCGCCGCGGTCCGCCGATGGATATCCTGTCCGCACCGAAAGGCCGCCACCAGCTCTTCGTCTCCGGAATAATGAGCCAGCACGCGCAGATCGATCTGCGAATAATCAGCGGCCAGCAGGCAGCACCCCTCGGCGGCGATGAAGGCGGAACGGATGCGCCGCCCTTCTTCGGTGCGAATAGGGATATTCTGCAGGTTCGGATTGCTTGAGCTGAGCCGTCCCGTGGCCGTACCGCACTGATTGAACGAGGTGTGCACCCGGCCGCTGATCGGATTGCACAGGCTGGCCAATCGGTCCACATAGGTGGATTTGAGTTTAGCGAGATTACGATACTGGAGAATTAGCGCCGGCAGTTCATGGGTGGCGCTCAGATTCTCGAGCACCTTGACATCGGTGGACCAGCCGGTCTTGGTTTTTCGTCCTTTGGGCAACTGCAGTTTTTCAAACAGCACCTCCCCCAACTGCTTGGGAGAGTTAATATTGAACGGCTCACCGGCTGCCCGATAAATGGAGTGTTCATAAACCTCCAACCGTTGGCCGAATTCGGCGGAGAGGCGTTGCAGCATCCCGGCATCGACTCGAATGCCGGCCTGTTCCATGGCCGCCAGCACCGGGATCAACGGCGCCTCCACCTCATGGAGCAGAGGCAGCAGACCGGCTTGGGCCAGCCTCGGCGACTGGCCCTGATACAACTTCAGCGCCCCGTAGACATCCTCACAACTGTAATTTTTGGCAGCCTCCAACGCCACCCGGCAAAAAGCGTCTTCGCTCTTATCGTGCCCGGTCACCTCGGCAAAGCTGGTCATCCGCAGATCGATATCCAGACAGAGATCGTCGAGTTTATAGGACCGTCGATCCGGGTCAAGCAGCCAGGCACCGATCATGGTGTCGTAGAGCGGGCCGGAGAGGCGCAGGCCGCCGTTATGGGCAGCGGCCAACACCGCCAGGTCAAACTTAAGATTATGCCCGACCTTGGTGATTTCGGGGTTCGCAAGCAGAGGCCGCAGGATTTCGACCAACCGTTCGAGCGGCAGCTGACCGGCGACCAGAGCACCCTTTTCATCGCGGTGGCCGCAGGGCAGATACCAAGCCTCCCCGTCTTCGGCGCCCAACGACACGCCAACCAAACGGGCGGCCAGGGTATCGAGGGAATCGGTTTCGGTATCGACCGCCAACAACTTGGCGCCGGCAAGGCGCTGCCCAAGGGCAACAAGGGTCTCCAACCGGTCAACCAGATGAAACCCGGCCGGGTCGACCTTCACCGCGCAAGAAACCTCCTTCAGCAAGGTCGAAAATTCAAGCTCGGTCAGCAAAACCCGCAACCGCTCGTTGTCCGGGGCCACCAGGCGATACTGTTCGATGTCGACGGGCACTGCCGCGGCACGATTGAGCCGAACGAGATCGCGTGACAGAAAGGCCTCGGCCTGATGATCAATAATCTGCTGGGTCATCCTTGAGGATTTCATCTGGCCAACCGCCCGATAGAGATGTTCAAGGTCACCGCATTCGCTGATCAATTTTTGCGCTGATTTAGGTCCGATCCCTGGAACGCCGGGAATATTGTCCGAAACGTCGCCGGTCAAGGCAAAGTAGTCAAGCAGGCGGGAAGGCGCGACCCCGTATTTTTCAGCGACCGCCGCCTCATCCATGACCCGATCATTCATGGGGTCCCAAAGCGAGACGTCGGCAGAAACCAACTGCAGCAGGTCCTTATCGCCGGAAACAACCACCACCCGGTATCCTTGTTCAACCATCCGGGCGGTGGCCGAAGCAATGAGGTCATCGGCCTCCTGATCGTCGTGCTCCAGATTCATGATCCGATACGCCGCGACCATTTGGCGGATATAGGGAATCTGCACCTGCAGATCCTCGGGCATCGGCGGTCGATTGGCCTTATAGGCGCCATAAAGCCGGTGACGGAACACCGGTCCTTTGGTGTCGAAGGCCACGGCCAGGTATTGCGGCTGACGTTCTTTGATTAAACGCCGCAGGATGCTCAGAAAACCGTACACCGCATGCGTCGGCAGCCCGCTGGAGTTGGAAAGCGGCTTAATGGCATGATAGGCTCGATAGATATAGGCGCTGCCGTCGATCAGATACAGTTCAGGTACGGTCATAGTCTCCCTTGCCAAACGATACAGGTGCTGCTGGCCCCAAAGAGCAAACAGCCTATGTTGATGCTCGTGCTAGCACCGAGAACGCCTGCGGCACGGCAAACAGGGCCCTTCCATGTTGGCGGGGCTTGATAATACAAGTACACGGCAACGCATTCGCAACCAAGCATTTTTTCAGAAGGATGCGGCAAAAAGAGAAAGTTTCGTGGCCGGCAATAAAAAAACCCTGCCGTGCGGCAGGGTTTGCAGACAACCGGCTTACAGACAGCGCAAAAGACTCTGCAAGCTGGAGAGAGGACGATGTAACAGGTCAGGCCTGACCGACCTTCACCCAAGTGGCCTGAGGCCCTTTGTCACCGTCTTCCACGGCGAACAACACCTCATCGCCTTCAGCGAGATCCTGCATAGCCACATCCTTCAGGGCGTTGGCATGAAAAAACACATCGAGTTTATCATCGGTGACAATGAATCCGTAGGATTCGTCAGGAAAGATTTTACGAATGACCCCCGAGGATTTGCCGTCAATGGTGGCGCCCTGAACCTTAGCGGTTTTATGACTCTGCTTTTTCTTTACGATTTCCTTGAGCTGCGCACCCAACACGTCAAACGCCTCAACCAGCAGTGGCCTGACGCTCTCGCCCCAGCGTTTCACGGCAACCGTGTCGTTGGGAACAGAGGCGACAAGGCGAACCTCATACCCCCCTTCTTTGTATCCTGGTGTCGCCTCGATGGTTACCCGCAGATGGAGAACAAAATTCGCATAATGACGAATAAGCTTATCACGCTCTTCTTCTATTTTTTCTTGCCAACTCTTTCGAATGTCAAGATTTTTGGCTTCGATTTTCAATTCCATGCTCATCCTCCACTGAGAAAAGCGTCAGCGGCCCCATGCCACTGCCTTAAAGTCAGAACCCGGCATCCTTTGCTCAAGGTCAACAGTTTGCTCTCTCCCGGCAAGACCTTGCTATAGACATTTCTTGGATAATTGTGCGAATTGCACACAAAGTGACTGAATATGAAAGGATACCGCTTGACCATAATTTAATTATAGACACTGACCGGAAAGGAAATCAAGGGGCCATGTCACATTTTCTTGACGGCCCCATAATCATGCCGGTACATTAACGACATGAATACTAAAGATAAAATCGGCGTATTACTCCTGAACCTGGGCGGGCCCGGACGACTCGACGATGTTCGCCCGTTTTTAATCAACCTGTTCTCCGACCGGCAGATTATCCGCTTGGGACCGGCGTTTCTGCAGACCACCATTGCCCGCCTCATCGCCCACCGACGGGCGCCCAAAAGCATGGCCAATTATGCACAGATCGGCGGAGGTTCGCCCATCCGGGAAAAAACCGAGGAACAGGCGCGGGCCCTCGAAAACCTGCTGGCGACCGACGGCGACTTCATGGTCCGGCCCTGCATGCGTTACTGGCACCCCTTTGCCGAGGAAGCGCTCCTGGAAATGGCGGCGGCGCGGGTCAGCGAGATCATCGCCCTGCCGCTCTACCCTCATTACTCCATCGCCACCACCGGATCCTCCTTGACCGACCTGCACCGCACCAACAACCGACTCCGCCTTCATATCCCGATTCGCAGCATCCACGCCTGGCCGACGCTGCCGCGGTACGTCGCCTGTTTGGCGGCACGGATCGAGGAGGGCATGGACCGTTTTGGCGAACAACCGGTGCACCTGGTTTACAGCGCCCACAGCTTACCCGTGCAATTTATCAAGGAAGGTGACCCGTATGTCAACGATCTAACACAGACCATCCGGGCCCTCGAGCAAATAACGGGAATCCAAGGAACGCTTTGTTATCAGAGCCGCAGTGGCCCGGTGGAATGGCTGGGACCGGCGTTACCCGAGGTGATCACCGCCCTGGCGGCGCAAGGGGCTGAAAACATGCTCGTCGTCCCCCTGTCCTTTGTTTCCGACCATGTGGAAACGCTTTTTGAAATCGACATCCAATACCGGCAGATGGCCGAAGGTCTGGGGATCCGTTTCGAATCCACCAGGGCGCTCAACGCCGACCCCCTCTTCATCGAGGCACTGCGCAGCCTGGTGTGCAACCGACTCCAGACCTGATCCCTGGTTATTGCTGGGCGGCTGGAAAACTGCGCATTCGGATACTCATTAAGATACCGATGGCCGCCATATTGGTGAGCAGCGAGGAGCCGCCATAGCTGAACATCGGCAAGGGCACGCCGACCACCGGCAAAAAGCCCATCACCATAAAGAGATTGATCACCGCCTGCCAGAAAAGCAGCATCGTACAGCCGAACGCCAGAATGGAGCCGAATTTATCCTTGGCCGACATGGCGATGTTGACCCCCCAGATCAGCATGAAAAAATAGCAGCTCAAGAAAAACAGTGTCCCGGCAAACCCCCACTCCTCCGCCCATACCGAAAACGCAAAATCGGTGTGTCGTTCCGGCAAAAAACGCAGGTGCCCCTGGGTTCCCTCCAGGAAGCCTTTGCCAAAGAACTGACCGCTCCCGACCGCTATCTTGGATTGCAGAATCTGATACCCATGGTTCATGGGATCGCTCTCGGGATTCAGAAAGGTTTCAATCCGTTTGCGTTGATAGTCTTTTAATAAATATTTCCAACCGATAAAAGCGCAGGTCAGACCGGCCCCCCCAAGGATGGCGAACGTGCCCCAGCGCAGCCGGACAAACAGGGTCATGGACACGAAAATAATGGCACAGATCAACGCAGTCCCTAAATCGGGCTGCAGGGCAATTAGCACAAACGGCAAGGCGGTCAGGATGATCGGCTTGATCAGATCACGCAGCCGGTAACCGCCGATCGCATTGGTGTTGGCATAGCAGGAGGCCAGCACCAGGATCAGCACCAGCTTGGTCGGCTCCGAGGGCTGCAGATTGAAAAACCCGAGATCGATCCACCGCTGGGATCCGGAAATGGCCTTAACGAACAGGAGGGTATAGACCAGCAGCCCTAGAATGACCGCATACAGCACATACCCAAGCTTGGCTATTCGCTGATAATCCTGTGAAACCACAAGTAAAATCAATATCAGCCCGGCACCGGTAAAGATGAGCTGTTTGTAAAAAATCGAGGACGCTCCAACATCGGCAATATGCGTGGAACTGTACAGATTGGTCAACGCCATCCCGCTGACCAGCACCAGCATCAGCAGCATAACCCAGTCAAAATGTTGCAGCAACTGTCGGTCAAATCGAAACATAGCAGTTCATCATTGGATTTCGTCATGTTGCAGGGGTGGCGTATCTCCCCCGGTATCATTCTCATCGACAGGGGGGGGATCGGCCTCTTCAATCATCTCAGGGGAGAGCAGAACCCGGCTGCTGCGGAGCTTTTCCGATCCGGCCTGTTCCTGTGAGGCGCCCTGTTGCTCTTTGAATTTGTCGTCAAAATAGCGATTAAGGATTTTAGAAGCGATGGGGGCCGAGGCCGAACCACCGTGCAGACCATGCTCCACCAGCACCGTGACCACGATTTCAGGATTAGAGGCCGGGGCAAAACAGGTAAACCAGGCGTGATCCCTGTATTCGTATGGGATGTTCGCCTCCTTCAGACCCTTGTATTGCGCCAGGCGCACCACCTGAGCCGTACCGGTCTTGCCGCCGACGATGATCCCCTGGGAATCGATCTGGGCCTCCCGGCCGGTGCCCCGTTTGCTGTTGACCGCCTCGACCATGCCCTCTCGGACCAGCTTGAGGTTTTTGCCCTGCCCTGACAACCGGCTCATGACCTCGGGGGTGAACGTACTGACCACCTTGCCGTCGGGGTCGAGCACCTGTTCGACAATCGCCGGCTTATAACGCGTCCCGCCGTTGGCGATCACCATGGTCATCACCGCCACCTGCACCGGGGTCGTCAGGTCAAAACCCTGGCCGATGGCCACACTCAGGGTCTCGCCTTCCTGCCAGGGCTTGCCGTAGCGTTTTTTCTTCCATTCCGAAGTGGGGATGAGGCCCGGCTTTTCATGCTCCATCTCGATCCCGGTCTTATTACCCAAACCGAACAGATTGGCATACCGAGCCAGTCGGTCCACGCCGAGTTTCTGCCCCACCTGATAAAAATAGACATCGCAGGATTCGGCCACCGCCCGTTTAAAACTAACCGGGCCATGGCCGCCTTTTTTCCAACAGCGGTAGACCCGGTTGCCAAACTGGAGTGATCCGCCGCAATGAAAGGTGGTATCGGGAGTGATGATGTTTTCGGCTAGGCCAGCCAGCGCAGTGACGGTCTTATAGGTGGACGCCGGTGGATATTGCCCCTGCACCAGTTTATTGACCAACGGATGCAAAGGATTACTGAGCATGGCCTGCCAGTCCTTCTGGGAGATGCCGCCGATAAACTGGTCGAGGTGGAGGGTAGGGGCACTGGCCAGCGCCAGCACCCGACCGGTATTGGCCTCCATCGCCACCACCGCCCCGGCCCGATTGCCAATGGCCATTTCTTCTTCCGCTATTTTTTGCAGTTCCACATCCAGGGTGAGGTACAGATCCCGACCGGGCAGGGGTTCATCCCCCTTGAGGTTTTGCTGCTCAAAGCCAAGGGCGTTCACCTCCATGTAATCGTGCCCTTTTTCCCCGCGCAGATCGCTGTCCCGCAACCGCTCCAACCCCATTTTGCCGATGAGATCCCCGCCCCGATAAACCTTTTGGTCCACCTTGTCCAACTCGGTCTTGCTGATCTCCCCCATGTAGCCGATGAGGTGCGAGGCCAGATTACCGTAATGATAGATACGCAGCGGCACCACCTCAATCTTGATTTCGGGCAGATACATACGATTGTTTTCGATGCGGGCAACCGTTTCCCAGCTGATATCCTCAGCCAGGCGCACCGGGACATGGCCCGCGACCCCGGTCATCTTGCGGATTTTCTCCAAAATGCTGGAGGGATCCTGGCCGAGAATTTTGGTCAGGCTTTTGAGCCACT
>CAIMMA010000107.1 GCA_903842475.1 uncultured bacterium | reverse complement strand
TCCAGCAGCATGCCCCGGGGCCGGGGCGCCTTGAGCCGGTCCGGCTCCCGGGTGTGCGCTTCCAGGTTTATCGGCGGGGCAATGAAATTCCACTCGCGATAGGTGACGGCATTGGGGTTGACCCGGCTATGGAGCTGCACCCGGCTGATGACCGCGGTGTCCGGCGCCTGGCCGGAACCGGGGAAAAAGCGCAGGTCGGACTCGCCGGCTATCTTCGGGCCGCCCGGGCCGTCGGCAAAGCAGATGCAGTGGTTAGCTTCACTGTGCTTAAAATAAAAATACATGCCCTCCTCCTCGCACAGTCGGGTGATGAAATGGAGGTCGGACTCGCCGTACTGGACACAGTATTCACGCTCCTCGTATTTGCCGTGGAGCTTGAAGGCATAAGTCTCGCCGGCGTAGCCCTGCTCGTGGAGGATTTTCTGGATAATCTCCACCACCGAGAGGTGCTGGAAAATCCGATGATCGCGGATCTGGCTCATAAACCAGACCCGGGGCACCAGGGTGCAGCGGTAATGGGTGAATTTGTTGCCGGTGTGCAGCTGCTCCATGGCCCGGACTTTCCCGTGCACCAGCCGTTTTTTGCCGCTCCGGTCTTTGATCGAGAGCAGGGCCATGACGCCGAGCAGTTCGTTGCTGTCGACATCGGCACTGGTGCTGATCAGTTCGATGCTGAACTCGAAGGGTTTGCACACCTCCTCCCGGCCGGAAAAGGCGTAGACGGCAAAGGCGGCATCATCTGCGTATTTGCCGGACTCCATCTTGAATTCAAACAACGAGGCATTGGCGGTCAGGCTGGGATAGGCACACATGATTGACTCCTGTGGGTGGTATATATTGTATTGCCCCGAGGCCTCCGGGGAGGGAACGCCTCCCCGGAGGTTGCAGGCGGCTTAGGCCGCCTGCGGTTTGCGCCAATCGTCGGATTCCGGGGTGCTTGCGACTTCGTGGGTTTTGGTGAGTTTACGGTAGGTGAACTGTACATCCTCCAGGTGGGTGAAGTGCGCCTTGCCCGGATCCTGGCAGTTGGGCATGTAGGCGTTGATGTCGGTGATGATCGCATCTTCCAGGGTCATGGTGTAGTAGTGTTCCATGGTACCCTGGGAGGAGGTGCGGTAAAACTTCAGCTCAACCTTGGGCAACCGCTCGCCGCTGGTCAGGGCGCGGTAGAGCAGGGGTGAGCATTTGTCCATCACCTTGGTGACCTTCAGGGGATGATGCACGCGCTGACCGGTGGGCTGGCCGGACTGCGGGTCGCGCGGCAGCAGGATCTTGTGCTCAAAGGCCTCGATGAGGGTCTCGTCTTCATGACCTTCCTGATAAATGTTGCCGACAGAGGCTTCGGTAAAGTTGCCGGCGGTAATGTTGCCTTGACGTTCTCCGGTGATGGTCATGTACGCTGGGGTTGGCATAATTCGCTCCTTATGTGGGGAAAAATTGTCGGGTGGCCACCCATGAATGTGGAGTTCCCGATGAACTCCACCTACCCTATAAGGCAACCATCGTGCCGGAAAATTACACATGTAAATTTAAATAGTTACAACTTGGGAATGGCTAAAAACTGACGAGATTTCGGCGGTAAAATCAGCGAAAACCAGATTCTCCAGCCTAACATGCTGTAATAATAAGATTTCGCAACCGCCGAGTTTTCGTTGGTCGCAATCTCTGTCACGCAACTGTTTGATTTTTTTAGATAAATATAACGGTATTCCGGCCGGGGTATTCTTAAAACAAGGCAAGATACAGGAGTTGTTGCGGCCCGATTGCCGGGGTTGCGCCCTCTTCCTTGGGGGGAGCTGTGACAAAAATCGCTTGCGGGCAGCCTTCCACCCGCAGGTAACAGGCAGTATTCCCGTCTATTTCGTTGTGGGCCGCACAGGCGGTAAACGCCTGGTCCCCCCAGTTGCCTTTAATGCCGCATTGCGGGTAGTGAAGAACGCTTTTTTGCGGTAATTGTCCGCGCGGGCCGACACCGAAAGCTATGACTTCCGCGTCAAGGACTCCGGCCATAAAACCTTGCCAGATATCAGGGGCCGCTGGACCTATTTCGAGCCATTGACCAAGCAGCGGGTCCACGTGCGCCACCACATGGAAGGGTCGTGGTACTTCTGCCTGAGGTTTCAGCCGGGCCGCCATTAACTTTGCGGCAAAAGAGGCGTTGCCTTGAAACATTTTGATATGCGCCAGGGTATCGGCAACCACCGGTTCTACCTCGCCACCGGTCAATACAAAGGCGGTGAGGGGCGGAGCGGGGCGCGTTAACGCCAGGGTAAGAAAAGAAATCTGGCTGAGCAGTTCATCGGTAAATCCTGCTGGCTTGCCGCTGAAGACCCAGGCTTGTACGGCCGTATCATTAAGTACGGGTAAAAGTTGGGTCCAACCGCGCTGTTGAGTGGTCAGTTCGCTCCAGAATATGGTAGCGGTGGCAAAGCCGGAGGCGCGTAGCAGCATTTCCTCCGGTGGCGTCTCTGCTGTCATGGGACCGAGTACACAAAGTATAGCTTTGGGCAGGGCCATTTCGTAACCTCCTAAAAATAAATATTAAATATGTTTTTCATCCTGGTTGCCCAGGCGGACAGAAAGCTCTGTTCGGCAAAACAGGCAGCGAGTTGGACAGCGCCGGGGCGCCGGGCG
>CAIMMA010000106.1 GCA_903842475.1 uncultured bacterium | reverse complement strand
GGCTGCCTGTTTACGGCCACGGTTCACCGGAAAGAAATAAATGGTTCGGGGAAAACCGGCGATGTTGCGGGTGAAGGTTCACCGATAAGTTCGGGGAAGGGGAAAAGTTCACTGATAAGTTCACTAAAAAGCGTGACCGAGGAAGAAAGCTCCCAGAAAAGTTCCCAGAAAATCGCTGTTGAGGGAGAAAGTTCCCAGAAAAGTTCCCAGAAAATCGTCGAGCTTATGCTGGGCAATCCTAAGGTCACAATTGCTGAACTTGCACAGAGTGTGGGAATCACGGATCGAGCGGTCAAGAAGCAGATCGAAAAACTGAAAACCCTTGGCCTTATCCGCCGTATCGGTGCAGATAAGGGCGGACATTGGGAGGTGAGCGAATGACTTTTACCGAAGCCAACACGGTCGAACAAATGATCCTGGATGCGGTGACGGGGAGACATTCCGATACCCGCCCGGTCACAGGAGTTAAGAAAGCTGCGGTTGGTTTGCGCGAAGACCTACCCAGCTGGGGCGCCTCCCTCGGCGGCGAATTGCGACCGTCGCACTGGGATTACACGCCTGCCACCCAGATCCCCCGCAAGCCCGGCGATGTAATGGTGGAGTCGTGGGTGCGCGAGGCCCTCATTCGCCTCAACCCGGACATTGCCGCTCAGCCGGATCGGGCCGATGAGGTCATTTACAACCTCCGGGCCTGCATCCTCTCCGTCCAGGCTGACGGCCTGGTGCGGGCCAACGAGAATTTCACGGCCTGGCTCCGGGGGGAAAAGACCATGCCCTTCGGTCCCAACGGCGAGCATGTGCCGGTGCTTCTGGTGGACAGCTTCGACCCGGCGGGAAACCGCCTGACCGTGACGAACCAGTGGACGTATGCCGCCGGAAGTTCCGCACTCAGCACCGAACCTGCCCACGCGCTGAGAGGAACAACCATTGAGAAACGCTTCGATATCGTCTTTATTGTCAACGGCATGCCCCTTGTCATCGGCGAGGCCAAGACGCCCGCCCGTAGTGCCGTGACTTGGTTCGACGGGGCCTTTCAGATCAACCAGATCTATGAGAAGGAAATCCCCGCCATGTTCGTGCCGAACGTCTTTTCCTTTGCCACGGAAGGCAAGCTCTTCCGCTACGGCTCCATCCGCATGCCCATCGAGATGTGGGGGCCGTGGCGCGATGACGACAACCAGGACGAGGGCCGGATGGAGCATGTCCTGGCGGCGGTTCGGAGCATGCTGCGGCCAGAGGTCGTGCTGGACATTCTGCAAAACTTCACCCTATTTGCTACCGACAACAAACACCGGCGTATCAAGGTAATTTGCCGCTATCAGCAATACGAAACTACAAATAAGATCGTGGCTCGCGTGGTCGCAGGGTATCCAAAGAAAGGCCTGATCTGGCACTTTCAGGGAAGTGGCAAGAGCCTTCTGATGGTCTTCGCCGCGCAGAAGCTGCGCATGCACCCAAAGTTGGGCAATCCTACCGTGATGATCGTGGTCGACCGTATCGACCTAGACACGCAGATTACCGCCACCTTCAACGCGGCAGATGTGGCAAATATGGTTAGCGTGAGCGATCGTAAAGAGCTGCAAAAGCTGCTCGGACAGGATGTGCGAAAGGTACTAATTACGACCATACACAAGTTCGGCGAGGCCGGAGGCGTGCTGAACGATCGCAAGAACATCATCGTGATGGTGGATGAAGCTCACCGCACGCAGGAAGGCGATCTGGGCCGCAAGATGCGCGAGGCGTTGCCCAATGCTTTCCTCTTTGGTCTGACCGGCACGCCAATCAACCGG
>CAIMMA010000105.1 GCA_903842475.1 uncultured bacterium | reverse complement strand
TTTGGAACATTTTTCCCCTGCGTGGGCTGATTTCGGACAATTGGAACGACTTGAGTGCCATAGGTAAAATCCTTGACTACCTTTGGCACATGGTGCTTCCCATCATTGCTTCCACGGTCGGTAGCCTGGCGGTAATGACCCTACTCACCAAAAATTCGTTTCTTGAGGAGATTCGGAAGCAATATGTGGTCACCGCACGAGCAAAAGGTCTTGATGAGAGGCAGGTGCTCTACAAACATGTCTTTCGAAATGCCATTATCCCGATCATTACAGGCTTCCCCGGCAGTTTCATCACCGCCTTTTTTACCGGCAGCCTGTTAATCGAAACCATTTTTTCCCTGGATGGCATGGGGCTTTTAGCCTACGAATCGGTCATGAACCGAGATTATCCTGTGGTTTTGGGCACCCTCTATTTTTTCACTATTATTGGCCTCATCTCGCGGTTGCTCTCCGATCTTTCCTATGTCGTGGTTGATCCGCGCATCAGTTTTGAAGGCAGGCAATAGGAAATGAAACAGCTAAAGGAGGTGAAGGGGAAGGCCGCCAGCCTTGGCCGCAAGCGCTGGATCCGGTTTAGAAAAAATGGGCGTGGATTCTATTCCCTGGTGTTTTTTGTACTGCTTTTCGGTTTCAGTCTGTTTGCCGAGGTACTCAGCAATGATAAACCGCTTCTCATTCGTTATGAAGGGCAGTTGTACTTTCCTTTGGGGCAGGTATATCCGGAAACGGTTTTTGGCGGCGATTTTGCAACCGAGACCGACTACCGTGACCCTTATATGCTTGAGCGCCTCACAACTGGCTCTAATTTTGCTTTTTTCCCTCCCAATCCCCATAGCTTCAACTCAATCAATCTGACCTTGGATCGACCGGTGCCCGCACCGCCCAGTCGGGATAACTTTCTTGGCACTGATGATCGCGGTCGCGATGTCTTGGCGCGGCTTATTTATGGGTTCCGGTTGAGCATCCTTTTTGGAGCCGCCCTAACAGTAGTAGGAACCCTGCTGGGGATTATTGCGGGTGCGCTGCAGGGATATTTTGTCGGCCGGGTTGATTTGATTTTTCAACGTTTTATCGAACTGTGGGGTTCCATGCCCGAGCTGTATCTCTTGATTATCTTCGCCTCAATTTTTCAGCCCAGCCTGCTGTTGCTGCTCATTTTGCTGTCGATGTTTGGCTGGATGGGTTTATCCGATTATGTTCGGGCCGAGTTTCTCAAGGGAAGAAACATGGAGTATGTCAAGGCGGCCAAAGCCCTCGGTGTTGGCAATGGCACTATTATGTATAGGCATCTTTTGCCCAACAGCATGACCCCGGTGATCACCTTTCTGCCTTTTCGCATGTCTGGGGCGATATTGGCGTTGACCAGTCTTGATTTTCTTGGACTCGGGGTTCCTCCCTCAACACCAAGTCTCGGAGAATTACTGTCCCAAGGCAAGGCCAATATTGAGGCCTGGTGGCTTTCGCTTTCAACTTTTGTGGTCCTTGTAGGTACACTAGTTCTGCTCATTTTTATCGGCGAAGCCCTGCGGGAGGCATTCGATCCCCGGAAATAAAAAAGGGACCGGAGAAATTCTCCAGTCCCTTGAGTGTGAAAATGTAGGGGAACAATCAAGTTTTATGATGGTGCATCTCGAGCCTCAACTTGGCGAATTCCTCTCTGATATGGACGCGAAGTTCAGAAAGCTC
>CAIMMA010000104.1 GCA_903842475.1 uncultured bacterium | reverse complement strand
GTGTCAAGAATGAAAAGGTGCCGCCAGGCGGTGCGCGGCACGTTGGATCAGGAGAGTTGATGGAAATTTTGATGGTTTCAATGGCCGCATTGGTTGCTTCGGCGTTGACCCTTTTCTCGGGATTCGGACTTGGAACCCTGCTCATGCCGGTGGTGGCCCTTTTTTTTCCGATGGAAGTCGCCATTGCCATGACGGCCATGGTGCATCTGTCCAATAACCTGTTCAAAGCGGCGTTGCTCGGTAAACAGGCCAACCCGTCGGTGCTGTGGCGCTTTGGCGTTCCGGCGGTTGTCGCGGCGTTCCTGGGGGCACTGGTGCTGGGGTGGCTTTCGGCCGTACCGCCGATTCTGACCTACGTCGCCTTCGGCAGCCACGTGCAGGTGTCGCCTCTGAAACTGGTGGTGGGCCTGCTCATCCTGGTTTTTGTCGCCCTGGAGCTGTCGCCAAGATTTTCCACCCTCGCCCTCGACAAGCGCTATCTTCCTTTCGGTGGGGCGGTCAGTGGCTTTTTCGGTGGCCTGTCGGGCCATCAGGGCGCATTCAGGAGCATGTTTCTGCTCAAGGCCGGTTTGGACAAACAAGCCTTTGTCGCCACCGGCGTGATGCTGGCGGTCATGGTCGATATGGCTCGACTGCTGCTCTATGGTTGGGATCTTGCCGGGCAGCACCGGGCCGTCGAATGGCCGCTGGTGGCTTCGGCCTCGGTTGCCGCCTTTGCCGGGGCCTATTGCGGTGCAAGGCTGCTTAAAAAAGTTACCCTGAGGTCCGTGCAGGCGGTGGTGACCGTCCTGCTGGTCGTGGTGGCCCTGGGACTCATGGCGGGGGAGCTGTAAGCAACTATGCGACCATTACGGATCATCGACAGTCATATCCATTGCGGCATGCAGCATGCGGATTTGCCCTTTGGCCTCATCGAGCCTCTGCTGCGGCGGGCCGGCATCACTGAGGCCTGCCTGTTTGCACCGGTGGAGGATATCTACGACCGCGATAACCCGGATTTTCAGGACAACAATGTCTGGCGCCGGACCCGACGGGCGGCCAATCGCTACCTGCTGGCGCTGGCGGACGCGGGTGAGCCGGTTTTTCCGTATCTGTTTGTCTGGAACGATTTCGATGTCCACGAATTGCAATATCCCTATTGCGGCATCAAGTGGCACCGCCATTCCTGCGAACCGGAGTATCATTACGAGGATCCCCGTTGCGGTCGGATGATTGCGGAAATCACCCGGCGTCGTTTGCCGATTGTTTTCGAAGAGAGTTTCCCCAATACCCTGCGCTTCGTGGAACGGCTGGCCCCGGAGGCGGTGATTATCATTCCGCATCTTGGCGGCCTCAACGGCTCGTACCAGGCCCTGGAGCAGGCGGGCATCTGGCGCCGCGATAACGTATACGCCGATTCCGCCCTGGCGTCGCCGGCTGAAATTCGCCATTTTCTGGAACATTACGGGCCGGAGAAACTGCTTTTCGGCAGCGACTTCCCCTTCGGCATGCCCAGCCAGGAACTCGGCAAGATCGAACGGATGCGGCTGTCCGCCCCTGATTTTGCGCAGGTGGTTGCCGGAAACATCCTTGGCCTGCTCAATAGGGTTGCGCCTCCCCCCTGATTGCCAAGGAGCGAACGGGAGGAAAAAATGATTGTGAAACCAAAGGTACGTAAGGAGGGGTTGGTATGAAATTTTCAGAAGCGCGGGCAGGCCGAGTTTTTGTGCTTCGCCTGGAAGACGGTGAGATTGTGCATCAGGTCATCGAGCAATTTGCGCTGGACCAGCATATTATAGCCGCTTCCCTGCTTATCGTCGGTGGCGCCGATGATGGCAGCAGGCTGGTGGTCGGACCTAAAACAGACCGTGGCCTGCCCCTGGAGCCCATGCAGTTCCAGTTGGAGCATGCCCATGAAGTAGCAGGGGTCGGCACGCTTTTTCGGGATGAGGAGGGCGTGCCGCTCCTGCACCTGCACATGGCCTGCGGCCGGGCCGGTCAATCGGTGGTCGGCTGTATCCGCGACGGGGTCAAGGTGTGGCGGGTCATGGAAGTCATCATTCATGAACTGGTGGGGACCACGGCGACCAGGGCGGTGGAAGCGCCCCTGGGGTTGAAGCTCTTACGACCATAGGGGGCGTGTGGCGGGGCGGTATTCGGGAAGTTCGAGGAGGCGTCCCCGCCGACCGTTGGTGCCCGTGTTTCCTGGGCGCCTCGCTCCGCTGTTCGGCAGGAAATAGGTATAATTGCCTAGACTGCAATAGGTAACTTCACTTATACTGAAGCATAAGGATGGCACCGTTGGTACAACGGTATTGCTTGCTACCTATGGAGCACAGCCGCGTTGACCCGTTGCCCGCGTCCTCTTTGTTCACGGAAAAACGACGTATTGCTAGGTGATAAACACTGAATTGCCCCCTCCCCCCATGTCTAAACTATTCAACAACATGCGGCTGAGTGCCAAGATAGCCCTGATGGGTGCCAGCAGCGTATTGCTCACGGCGGTGGCCCTTGTCCTGCTCTCGGTCTGGCAAAGCGGTCGGTATAACCAGCTCGCCCAGAACGAGGTCGATCTTCTGATAGAGGCCGACCTGAATCATATCACCCAGGGGGTCTACAATCTGGTGCGGACGGAGAATGAAGCGGTCCAGCTGCAGGTTGACTCCAGCTTGAACGTGGCCCGGCATCTCCTGACCGATGCCGGCAAGGTCGGCCTCTCCTCGGATCTGGTCGTCTGGACGGCGGTGAACCAATTCACCAGGGAAACGCGCCAAATTAATATCCCCAAATTGCTGTTCGGGGGGAAATGGCTGGGGCAAAATGGTGATCCCGCCATTGCAACGCCGGTGGTCGATACCGTCACCAGGCTGGTCGGCGAAACCACCACCATCTTCCAGCGGATGAACGCCCAGGGCGACATGCTGCGGGTGGCCACCACGGTGCTGACCGAAGACCACCGGCGGGCCATCGGCTCCTACATCCCCGCCGTCAATCCGGATGGCGGGGAGAATCCCGTCGTTGCCGCCGTCCTCAAGGGTGAGGCCTACCATGGGCGCGCCTATGTGGTTAACGCCTGGTATCTGACCTCCTATGAACCGATTCTCGATGCCGCCGGTACCGTGGCGGGTATGCTCTATGTCGGCGTCAAGCAGGAGGTGGTGGCCTCGCGGGTCAGAGCCGCCATCCTCCAGCACAATGTGGGCAAAACCGGTTACGTCTATGTGTTGGGCGGCAGGGGAGAAGATCGGGGGCGGTACGTCATTTCCAACAAAGGGGAGCGGGATGGCGAAGATATCTGGTCGACCCGGGATAGTGACGGCCACTATGTGATCCGGGAAATTATCGGCAAGGCGACCGATCTCAGGCCAGGGGAGATGACCACCGTTCGGTATCGCTGGCAAAATCCCGGTGAGCCGGAACCACGCTGGAAAATTGCCCGCCTGGCCTATTATGCGCCCTGGGACTGGGTGATCGGCACCAGTGTGTATGAGGATGAACTCCAGACCTATCGCGGCGTACTCAGCGGCGGCCGGACCCAGATGGTCCGGATCATGGGGCTGGCCGGCTTGGTCATCACCGTGCTGATCGGTCTGATTGGTCTGCTCGTGGCCTGGTCGATCACCCGCCCGGTTCGCCGGATGACCGAGGTCGCGGAAAAAATCACGGGGGGCGATTTCAACCAGATTGTTCCGGTTGTTTCCCATGATGAGATCGGCATCCTGGCCCGAACCTTCAATCTCATGTCCGGTGAACTGAACCGTTTCATGGAGGTGCTCAAGTCCAGCGAGGAAAAGTATCGAGGCATCTTTGAAAATGCCTTGGAAGGACTGTATCAAAGCACCCTGGATGGCCGTTTCATCAGTGCGAATCCAGCCTTGGCCTCGATCCTCGGATACAGCTCGCCGGAAGAGCTCCTCGCCGGCGTCACCGACATCCGGCGGCAATTGTACGTCAACCCGGAGGACCGCGACAGGCTGCTCGAAGCCGTTCTGCACCAGGGGAAAACCTTCGGGTTTGAAGTCCAGTACTACCGCAGGGACGGCAGCAAAATATGGGTATCCATCAGTGCCCGCCTGCGATATGACGAGCAGGGCAATCCTACGGTTATCGAAGGGTTCCTCTCCGATATCAACACCCGTAAGCAGGCGGAAGAAGCCTTGGCGGAATCGCGGAATTATCTGGACGAGATCATCAACGCCATCGGCGAGCCGCTGTTTGTCAAAGATCACCAGCATCGCTGGGTTCTGGTCAACAACGCCCTGTGTGCGTTCATGGGACGTAGCCGGAAGGAATTGCTGGGCAAAACCGATTATGATTATTTCCCGAAAAACGAGGCGGACGTGTTCTGGGCCAAGGATGAATTTGTCTTCACCAGCGGCCAGGTGAGCATCAATGAGGAAACCTTTACCGATGCCTGGGGAGTCGTTCATAGTATTGAGACCAAGAAAACCCTGTATGTCGATAAAACCGCCGAAAAGTTCATCGTTGGCATTATCCGGGACCTCACCGAGCAAAAAACAGGCTGAAGCGGAAAAACAGCGCCTTGAGGCGCAGCTGAATCAGGCGCGGAAAATGGAAGCCATAGGCACGCTGGCCGGCGGAGTCGCCCACGATTTCAACAACATTCTCGCCGGCATCATGGGCTACGCCGAATTATTGCAGAAACATTTGACCGGTATCGCCACCGCCGATATCGATCGATTCCTAAATAACATTCTTTCGGCCACCGAGCGGGCTCGCGATCTCATTCGGCAGATTCTCGTCTTCAGCCGGCAGTCCTCGATGGAGTTGCAGCCCGTCCTGCTGCGGCAGGCGATTGAAGAGGCGGTCGATCTGATTCGCGCCAGCCTGCCGACCACGGTGGCGATCGAGTCGCACCTCGATTCCCGGGCGTTTGTCATGGCCGATCAGGCGCAGCTGCATCAGATCATCATGAATCTCTGTGCCAATGCCAGTCAGGCCATGGAAGATGGCAAGGGTGTGCTGACCATCCGGCTGGAGGATGTGTCGCTGGGGGCTGATTTCACAGCGGCTTATGAGCAATTGGCACCGGGAGCGTATGTGCATCTGCAGGTGAGCGATACTGGCAGAGGCATTCCCGAGCATCTCCTGGCGCGCATTTTCGATCCGTTTTTCACCACCAAAAAGGTGGGGGAAGGCACGGGGCTGGGGCTCTCCATGGTGCATGGCATTGTCAGCCGCATGCAGGGGCTGATTGAAGTGGCTTCATCACCAGGGCAAGGCACCCGATTCGATATTTACTTGCCGACCATCGCCTTGGTCGAGGAAGCGCCCAAGGCAATAGCCAAACCTTTGCCGACCGGGAATGAACACGTCGTCCTGGTCGACGACGATCCTTTTCTGGTTGAAATCGGCAAGGAAATGACCGAGGCTCTGGGCTATCGCGTCACCTGTTTTTCCCAAAGCATCGAAGCGCTTGCGTATCTGTGTCAGCATGACAGCGAGGTGGATTTACTGGTTACCGATTTAACCATGCCGGGGCTCACCGGCCTTGACCTGGCCAGGCGCCTGCGGGAAGCGCAGATCCAGGTGCCGATCATTGTTTGTACCGGTTATGACGAACAGCTTTCCGCAGGCGAGCTGCACGCCATGGGCATTAAAGCGATTATGCTGAAACCTGTTTCTGTCCAAAACTTTGCTGAGAAAATCAGGAAGGTGATGGACGGGGAGGCTGGTTAACCGCTACGTCGCTTTCCGGCCCGGCCCGAAGGTCGTACCTGTACCCCCGGGCAATGGCTGCGGCCCGGGGATTTGCAGCGGCGGGGAACGGCCGGCCAGGTCCGTTGCGGCACCCCTCTCCCCTATTGCCGGGTGGTTATCGGCAATTGCCCATTCGGACCAGGACCTGATGCTTGACCAGCCCTCGTTCGAGCAAAATTACCCCATCCACCAGGCGTTGCCCATCCATTTCCACCCAGGCAACCCCGTGCTCGCAGCCGTCCGGATTCTCCACCACGACGCTGTACACGGTCTCGCCATGCCGGTAACGAAGGCTGAAACCTGGCCATGAGGCCGGAATAACCGGATCGATCCGCATTTGGTCGCCCCGGATTCGTACGCCCAGAATTTCTTCCACCCAGGCCCGATACATCCACGCCGCCGAACCGGTATACCAGGACCAGCCCCCCTGGCCGACCCGGCCGGGCAAGCGGTAGACATCCGCCGCCACCACGTAGGGTTCGACCCCATAGTGCCAGACCGCCTCGGCATCGCGGGCATGCTCGATCGGATTGAGCAGGCGCAGCAACTCCACCGCCCGCTGGCCATCGCCCTTGCGGGCCATGGCCATGGCCATCCACAGAGCGGCGTGGGTGTATTGGCCGCCGTTTTCCCGAACCCCCGGCGGATACCCCTTGATATAACCGGGCGAGGGGGTCGATTGGTCAAAAGGCGGGGTGAAGAGCAAGGCCAGGCCATCCTCCTTGCGGACCAGATGGCGCCAGGCCGATTCCAGGGCCTGGTCGGCGCGGCTCCGGTCGGCTGCGCCGGAGAGCCAGGCCCAGGATTGGGGCAGGCTGTCAATCTTCGCCTCTGAATTGGCGGCGGATCCGAGCGGGCTGCCGTCGTCAAAGGTCCCCCGCAGGTACCATTCCCCATCCCAGCCAGCCTGTTCGACCCGGCCGATCAGGGCCGTGCGTTCCGCTTGATAGATCCCGCTCTGCTCCGGCTGCTCCAGGAGGTCGGCCAACTCCGCCATCCCCTGCAGCGCATCGCAGAGAAACCAGCCCAGCCAGACGCTCTCGCCCTTGCCGCCCGCGCCGACCAGGTTCATGCCGTCGTTCCAGTCGCCGGTGCCGATCAGGGGCAGGCCATGGGGGCCGACGGTCAGGCCGCGACTGAGGGCCCGTCGGCAGTGTTCAAAGAGGGGGGCGCGTTCAAAGGTGACCTCCGGGGTGGAGAATTGTTCATGCTGGTCGTCCGCCAGGAGCGGGGCGTTGACAAAGGGGATCTCGGCCCGCAGGATGTCGACATCGCCGGTGGTCCGAACGTACTGCGCGACCACATAGGGCAGCCAGAGGAGGTCGTCGGTAATCCGCGAGCGAATCCCGGCTCCCAGGGGCGGATGCCACCAGTGCTGGACATCGCCCTCTTTGAACTGCCGGCTGGCGGCCAGGAGAATCTGGTCGCGGGCAATCTCGGGGCGGGCGTAGAGAAAGGCCAGGACATCCTGCAGCTGATCGCGAAAACCAAAGGCTCCGCCGGACTGGTAAAAGCCGGAGCGTCCCCAGAGCCGGCAGCTCAGCGACTGATACTGCAGCCAGCGGTTGATCATCAGATCGGCGGCCAGTTCCGGGGTCTGCACTTCGATGGTGCCGAGCAGGCTGTCCCACCAGGCCCTGGTCTGCTCAAAGGCGTTGGCAAAGGCGTGATCTTCGCGGAAGCTGCGAACATATTCCCGGGCCCGGGGCACGGAATCGGCCTG
>CAIMMA010000103.1 GCA_903842475.1 uncultured bacterium | reverse complement strand
CGCCATCCTCGAAAAAGCCGGCTACCTTTGCAGAACTGCGGCAAATGTGGTAGCAGCCCAGGAACTTTTAGCGGAAATACCTTTTGACCTGCTGCTCACCGATATGGACATGCCCGGAGCTTCGGGAACAGACCTTATTCGATTCGCCAGGAAGCACTACCCGCAGACAGCGGCGATGATGGTCACCATCATTGACGATCCGCAACAGGCAAAAGAGGTGCTGGAACTCGGGGTTTATGGGTATATCATCAAACCATTCACCCAGAACACGATCCTCATCGCCGTGGAAAACGCCCTGCGCCACCACCGGTTGGAGTTGCGGGACCAGCAGCACACCATAATGTTGGAAAAAGAGGTGGCGGCTCGAACTCGATTACTGGACGAACAGCTCTTATTTCTACAGACACTCATCGATGCCATCCCGGCTCCTGTATACTACAAAGACCGTGACCTCAAGTACTTAGGGTGCAACCGCGCTTTTGAGGAAAGTCTCCACCGGAGCCGAGATTCGATTATCGGCAAAACTGCCGGGGATATTTACCCCCTGGGTCTCGCCGAAGCGATCCAAATAAAAGACAGAGAACTCCTCCAACGAGGCAACAAGCAGGTTTTCGAAAAAGAGGTTCTTTTTCCCGATGGCGCGTTGCGCTCCGAGCTCACCCACAAAGCCACCTTTGCAGATAGCAACGGCGTCATTGCCGGCCTGGTCGGGGTCCGGCTCGACATTACCGAGCTAAAAAGAACAGAGCAATCGTTGCGGGCCTCGGAGGAAAAACTCCGCTCCATCATGGATAATCTGCACATCGGGGTGGCTTTGATCAGTCCGCAAATGGAATTGTTGCAAATCAACCGGCAGATGCAGCAGTGGTTTCCTGAGGCTAAGCCTAATACCGGTTTATGCTGTTACCAGCTATTTGCCGGCCACGATCAGCAGGACCGGTGTGAGGACTGCCCCGCACAACTGGCTTTTGAAACCGGAAGTACCCACGAAGCCCTCTTAAAAAGGCGGACCACGGCTGGAGAACGAATCTTACGGGTCGCAGCCTCGCCTATCTATGATGGCGCAGGCCACCTCACCGCTGCCATTGAGCTGGTGGAAGATGTGACCGACAAAATGGTCGCGGAACGAGAACTCCGTCAGGCCCAGAAACTGGAGTCTATAGGGCAACTTGCCGCCGGCATTGCCCATGAAATCAATACGCCCGTGCAGTATGTCGGCGACAACATCCGTTTTCTTGGCGATGCCTTTTGCGACTTGGTCGCGATCAACGAAAAATACGAGGCCGTTCTCCAGGCAGTGCAGGATGCCGAACCGCTCACTCCGCTGGTCCATGAGGTTAAGGAGGCGATTGATCAGGCCGACCTCCCCTTCTTGCTCGATGAAATCCCCAAAACCATAGGACAGAGCATTGAAGGGATTAACCGCGTCGGCGCCATCGTTCGTGCCATGCGGGAATTCTCCCATCCGGGCTCGGAAGAAAAAACAAACGTCGATATCAACAGGGCGCTAGAAAGCACCGTAACAGTGAGCCGCAACGAATGGAAATACGTGGCTGAACTGGAAACCGACCTGGCGCCGGACTTGCCGATGGTTTCCTGTCTGCCCGGGGAAATGAACCAGGTCTTTCTCAACATCATCGTCAATGCCGCCCATGCCATCGGTGATGCCACCGAGGGCGGCAGCAAGGGCAAAGGTTGTATTAAGGTGTCAACCCGTCTCCTGGATGACAGTATTGAAATTCGCATCGTTGATTCCGGCGACGGTATCCCGGAAACGGTGCAGCACCGGATATTCGACCCTTTCTTTACCACCAAGACCATAGGCAAGGGCACGGGGCAAGGGTTGGCTATTGCGCGCAGCGTGGTGATCGACAAACATCAGGGAACGTTACGCTTTGAGACAGAAGCCGGTAAAGGGACGACCTTCATTATTGGATTGCCGTTGTGTTGAGCGTAGCTCTGCACAGCCGGCAAGCACCTGAAAATTTTTCTTCAAACCACAGCAAACTCCTCATGGGAAAACAAACCATACTTTTTGTCGATGACGAACCCAACATCCTCTCCGGGTTGCAAAGGATGCTCCGTTTCCTGCGCTACGAAATGGACCTCCATTTCGTAGAGAGCGGTAAAGCGGCGCTGGAGTTCATGGCGGCCCATCATGTCGATGTTATTGTTTCCGATATGCGGATGCCTGGCATGGATGGGGCAACACTGCTCTCCACGGTTCAGGAACAATTTCCCCATGCCATTCGTATCATGCTGACCGGGCAGGCCGATGAAGATTCCGTCCTGCGAACCGTGGGGATTGTGCATCAGTTCCTGGCCAAACCTTCTACGCCGGAGACTCTGAAAGAAGTGTTGGGACGGGCCTGCGCACTCCAGGACCTGTTTAAAAACGAACAATTGAAGGCGTTAATTTCCCGTCTGGGACAGCTGCCGAGCTTGCCTGCGGTGTACGCGAAGCTGCAGCATGCCATAAAAAACCCGGAATGCGGACTCCAGGACGTCGCCGCCATCATTGAGGAGGATCTGGCGATGAGCGCCAAGGTGCTGCAGCTGGTGAATTCGGCCTTTTTCGGGTTCTTCAAAAACATCGACAGCCCGTCTCGGGCCGTCAACCTGCTCGGACTGGACACGATCAAGGGCCTGGTGCTTGGCATAGGCGTGTTCACCGAACTCAAACCGACGAGTGAAACCAATTTTTCCATCCAATCCCTTTGGGAACACAGCATGGGGGTTGCTGCGTTTGCCAAAACGATTGCCAAGGAGGAAACGAAGGTCAAGGAATTGATCGACCATGCCTTTATAGCCGGCCTGGTCCATGACATTGGCAAATTGCTGCTATTTTCCAGTCTTCATCAGCAATACACCGAAGTGATTGCCTTGGCGCAGAGCGAGAACATGGTCTTCTGCCAGGCGGAGCAGCAGATTCTCAACGCCGATCACACGGATGCCGGGGGGTATCTGATCGGCCTGTGGGGACTTCCCGGACCGGTGGTGGAGGCTGTCACCTTTCACCACAGGCTCGACCAGTATCCCACCCCCTCCTTCTGCACAGCGGTGGCGGTCCATGCCGCCGATGTCATTTATCACACCTTATACCCTGACCCGTATTTTGCGATGCCGGTCTTAAACAAGCTCTACCTTGACCAGGCCGGTGTTGCCCACCGATTTGATCACTGGTGCAAAATATGTCAGCAAATGAAAGTTTAGGAAACTGTATGACCGAAAAAATTCTCTTCGTCGACGATGAACCCAATGTCTTGCAATCCATCCAGCGTCAATTACGCAATCGCTTCGAACTGGCGACCGCCGAGGGAGGTGCGGAGGCCCTGCGCATCCTCAAAGAAGAAGGCCCTTTTGCAGTCATTGTTACCGATATGCGAATGCCCCGGATGAATGGGGTCGAACTGCTGGCCCAGGTCAAAGACCTGTATCCGGAGATGGTTCGCCTGATGTTGACCGGCAATGCCGATCAAGAGACCGCCATGGAGGCGGTCAATACCGGGCAGATCTTTCGTTTCCTCAACAAGCCCTGCCCGCAAGCTACCTTTGTGACCTCACTCGCCCTGGCGTTACGGCAATATCGCCTGATCAATGCCGAGAAAGAACTCCTCCAGAAGACGCTCAAGGGTTGCATCAATGTGCTCTCCGAACTCCTCGGGGTGGCCAATCCCCTGGCGTTCAGTTCCGGACTGCGGATTACACAGTATGTGGTGCATATTGCCGAAACCCTCAGGCTGCCAGGAAGCTGGCAATATGAGATAGCCGCTCTGATGTCACAGATTGGTTGTATTACGCTGCCGGGCGATGTCTTGAGCAAGGTCTATTCCGGTCAGGAATTGACTCAGGCCGAAACCGAGATGTACCAGAATCATCCGATCAACGGAGCCGCACTGCTGGAAAAGATACCGCGGCTGGAAAACGTCACCAAAATGATCGCTCTGCAGCAGAAACGATATAACGAATACACCGACAAATTAAAGAGTACGGAATTCGAGGAAGTGCTGATTGGGGCCCAGATTCTCAAAGTGGCCATCGACCTGGATCAATTGCTCTTTCGGGGGGTAGGACGCGACGAGGCGCTCAACTTGATGGGCAAACATAAAAGCCACTTTAATCCGGAAGTATTGGCAGCACTGGCCACCATCAGGTTGGAAGACCATGGCCAGGCGATCAGTTTGCCAGTCGATCAAATCAGCGAAGGCATGGTGGCCGCGGAAGACGTAATGGCTAAAAACGGCGTGATGATTATCCCCAAAGGGCAGACCATCACCAAGCCCCAGCTCCAGGGGTTGAAAAATTTTGCCATGCAGGTCGGTGTGGTCGAGCCCCTCAGGGTGCAGATCGGTCAGGTATCCGAATGAATCCGAGCCGCTTGTAAATGAGCGCCGCCGCCGAGCGGCAACCGAATACTGAAAGTGGTGCCTTCCCCTTCCATGGAGGTGCAGTCGATTCGTCCCCCATGTTTGTTGACGATAATATCATAAGCGATCGTCAACCCCTGTCCGGTTCCCCGCCCCACCTCCTTGGTGGTGAAAAACGGGTCAAAGATCTTGTCTATGATTCTTGGCGGGATGCCTCCGCCGGTATCGGTGCAGGTGATCTCCACCTGATCGGCCAGAACGCGCGAGGCGATGGTGATCCGCCCCTTTTCCTTTTCCGGATGAGCGCCGATTTTATCGGCGATGGCGTGGGCGGCATTGACAAGGATATTGAGAAAGACCTGCCCAATTTCATTAGGCAGGCAGGGTACCTGCGGCAGGTGCGCGTCGAGTTGTTTGTCGATTTCAGCGACATATTTCCACTCGCTGCTGGCAATGGTCAGGGTTGTCTCAAGCAATCGATTCAAATCGGTCGGTTGCTTTTCTTTGCTCCCAGGATGACTGAATTCTTTCATTGCCAGGACAATGGACCTAATTTTTGCGACCCCTTCCATTGACTGATCGATTGCTTTGGGGATTTCCTCCTTGAGATAGTCCCAATCGGATTGCTCTCTGAGTGCGGCAAGCCGGCTGATGCAGGCCTCGCTTAAAATAGGATTCTCGGTTTCCGCTTGCACCTCTTGATCGAACTGGCGGATGAGCGTTTCTATCTCCCTGAAAGATTCGCCGAGAAAATCGATATTATTCCCCAGGTATTGGGAAGGCGTATTGATTTCATGGGCAATGCCCGCGGCAAGCTGACCGACGGAAGCGAGTTTCTGCTCGCTCAGCAGTTGTGCCTGCAGGTTTTCTCTTTCCTTGCGATCCGCCATGAGGCGGGAGATATTACGAACCACCGCCACACAACGGCTTTTCCCTTCCGGGAGGGTGATGTATTGCAGGTGAACCTCCACCGGGACCAATGCCCCTTGTTTGTTTTTTTGCCTGGTTATGAATTCGATGGAGTCTTTGCTTGTATCGATCAAGGGTGCCATCAGAGCACGGAATTGGTGCTCGGTGAAATCAGGCTTGATATCAATCGGAGTCATCTTGAGCATTTCTTCGCTCGTATAGCCCACCTGCTCCAGTCCGCCATGATTGACGTAGAGGAACAACAGGGTCTCCGGATCAAAAATAAACACACAATCGTTGGTTTTATCTAGAGTAGCCTTGAATTCATAAAGCTCGGCAACAGTTTCCTCCTTTTCCTTGTGTTCTCGTGCTATTCTCGCCATAGCAGCGGTGATTTTTCTATTGAGAATAGAGACATGAAACACCCCCCCCAGCATGAGCACCAAGAGTCCCAGGAAGCCCAACACCCAGGTGTGGTATTTCCGATAGAGTTGGTAGAGGGAAAGAGGCGGCTCCACGTAGGAATACGGCGCCACTTTGAGTTCCTGCAAACATTTATGCACGGTGAAATAATCGAGCGGAAAGACCCAGCCTTGGACTTGGGAGGCAAGTGCGGCTTTGCTGTCGGGTTTCATCTGGAAAAAGGCGACCATCACTTTCATCGCCAGGTCCGAATCGACATGATTAACCTTGGCCAGGACCCATTGCGGGTAGAGGTTGGTGGTGCGGACATAAGGAAAAGCCCGATCTTCGGCCGCAGCGTCGCTGAGTATTCCATATTCAGCTGTCTGATCCATGGGTTGCGGATCGATTACCTCAAAATCCTTGAGATCGATTTCCCCTGCATCGGCCATTTTTTCGAGCGTTCCGGTCCGTATGGCGCCGGCATCGACCGCACCTTGCCGCACCGCGTGGACAACAGCCCGATGCTGTCCTGAAAAAACCAGCGAGGCGAAGTCTTTATAAGGATCGATCCCCCGCTCCTGGAGGTAGCGTCTGGCTACCAGCCACCCCCCAAACGACATCTCGTGGACGGCGGCGAACCGTTTCCCTTTGAGGTCGGCAGCAGTCTGGATATCGGTGCGGTGCGCTTTCTTAAAAAGCACGCTGCCGTAATGGGTTGAGGTTTCCTTGCCGCCTCGATCCTTGAGGGTGGCGATCCGGGTGATGCCGTAAATGTACTCCAGGTTGAGATATACCGCCGGATTGGTGATCGTGAAATCGACGAGTCCATTGTATACGGCGGTCTCGATTTCACTAAAATCGAGACAGACAATGTTGACCGCATAGCCGGGAATAACCTCGCTGACATATGCCGCCGTCGGCCGCCATCGATCAAAGCATTGATCCTTGCCTTCCGCTACCAGCACCCCGATGTGGAGGGAGGCGGGATCATTGATGGTCGCATGGATCGTAGCAGGCAAAGCGAACACCAGGCTTGCCAGAAATAGCACAGGGAATCGGTAAGGGAAAAAAAGAGCAACGAATAAATGGAATCTCTGCATAGGTGTTGCTCCCTTGGTTGCACAAGTCAAATCAGTCAACTCTTGCCGAGCGATCGAGCCAGCCTGTTGATTTAGGATATAACATTAGCAACTGCGAGCCCTTTACCCGGGCCATCAAAAAAAGGCGCACGGGTGATCATCCAAGGTCGGTGGTTTCCTTGAAATACGGGACGTATTTTTTATCGCAGACCAGGATGTGATAAATAAGCCATTCGCGAAGAAACAGATAAAAATCGGTGGCGCCTTTGGGGGCGTCGTTATTGATAAGCACCTGGTATCGCTCCGCCTCACTTCTTAACCTGGCGTGCTCGGCCAATTGTTCTTCAAGGTCCGGGTAATCGACCTCTTGCAGAGCCTTTTCTTCATTGGCGAAATGGTACTCGGTATACGAGAGCACCTCCTTACAAACCTGCACCACTGATTCTTTGTCCTTTTGATCCCGAATGGCTTCAAACATACCATTGATCATTTCGAGTATTTTACGGTGTTCCTGGTCGAATTGATCCACACCGATATTAAAACTCTCGCGCCACTTGATAACCGACATGAAAACATTCCCCTTGTGCTCACATGAAAAATATAAGAGTCACGACCTCCGCGCCGAAAACAGCTCAACCGGAGGTGAGACAATTTCTCCCCCTCTGTTTGCTCTGATACAGCAGGGCATCTGCCCTTGTGATGAGCATTGCAACGGTATCATGTTCACGCACTTGGGTTGCGCCGATGGAAACCGTTACCTGCAACCTCTTGCCATCATGGATTATGTAGGAGTTCTCAATCAAACCCCGGAGTCTGTTGCCCAAATTTTCAAGGGCTTCTGCAGTGATATTACGGATGATGCCCAGAAACTCTTCTCCCCCCCATCGACCATAGAGATCAAACGGGCGTGAGTTGGCGGTAAAAGTCTGGGCGATAAAACGCAGCACTTCATCCCCCACGCTGTGGCCATAGGTGTCGTTCACTCTTTTAAAATGGTCGATATCAATAAAAAGAATGCCAAAGGGGATAGCAAAACGTTTCTGCTCGTCGAATCGAGCCAGGAGTTCTTTTTCTATATAGTTTCTGTTGGCAAGTTGGGTGAGGTTGTCAAGGAGGGCTAATTTTTCAAGTTCAAGCACCCGGAGGGTGTTCGCCTGAATATTGCTGATATCGGTAAACAATTCAATGCCACCAAGAATCTTGCCCTGCGGATCCGCTAGAGGGCTCGTGCGAACCAGAACCGGAACCCTGTGGCCGTCCTTGTGATGCAGGTATACCTCCGCCGAGCGCTCTATGCCGTCGGCGATCGTCGCTGCCAGCGGACACATGCCCAGACAAAGACTTGCACCGTTGCAATCGACATGGCTGAGGATATGGTCCGCACAGCATTTACCGATCACCTCAGCGGAAGCAAAACCGGAAATTCGTTCAGCCGCCTTGTTCCAATAGGTTATGATCCTGTTGGAATCAACAAAATACAACCCATCATGCAGGTTCTCGACTATTCGAGCCCAGGAATCCTCGCCCAATTGTTTCATTCATTTCCTTTTTCATTGAGATTGTTTTCTTCAATCCTATCAAATTACGTTGCTGAAACAAAAGGTTATTTGTGGTCCATATGGCTGCTCGGCATTTCGCCTGGCAACCAGGCGTGCTAAAAGTTCAAAACAAGAATTTTTCCTGCAGAGCGGTTCGGCAGGAAACGGAAGAAGCTCAGCAGCAGCAACCAAACGAGTACCCCGAGAAGCCAGGGCAACCGGTGAGGGGCATGCCTGGACTTCGATTGACACCAAAATATTGCATCGGCATTGTTTTTGATGTGTTCGCTGCTTTGAGAGATTTCGATCGAAGCACTGTTGACCCGGGCAATATCTTTGGCCATGGAATCGGCCACCACTGAGCTCTGGTTGGCCTGTTCGAGATTGTTCGGTTACCGCCGAGGCAATGGTGGCGACAATCTCGTTGACACTGTTGATGACGCCGCTGATCTCATGGATT
>CAIMMA010000102.1 GCA_903842475.1 uncultured bacterium | reverse complement strand
TTGGTCGGGTCCTCGTGGCCGGTGACAAAAGCCACGCTGGCGGTGTAGTCGCGGTGGGTGATGGGGATGCCGGCGTAGGTGGCGGCGGCGGTCGCCGAGGTGACCCCGGGAACCACCTCGAATTCAATGCCTTCGGCCGCCAGTTCCTCGATTTCTTCTGCGCCCCGGCCAAAGATGAACGGGTCGCCGCCTTTGAGGCGCACTACAAATTTGCCCAACTTGGCATGTTCGACCAGCAGTTTGTTGATGCCCTCCTGGGTAAAGGCGTGCAGGCCGCCGCCTTTCTTGCCGGCATAGATCAGCGTCGCCGTTTTGGGTACATAGCTGAGCAGCTTGGGGTTGGCCAGGTAGTCGTAGACCACCACCTCGGCGCGTTCAAGCAGGTATTTGCCGCGCAGGGTGATCAGGCCCGGATCTCCGGGGCCAGCGCCGACGAGATAGACTTTGCCGTTGGTGAGGGGCGAGACTTGCGAAAGTGTTGTCACTGGATTCGTGTGCTGTGAGAAGAGAATGGGTTATTGGGCGCTGGATGCCTCATTGGCATACACCGCGTCGAGCAGGGCTTTGCCGCCCCGGGCCAGCAGGGTTTCCGCCAGGGTGGTGCCCAGTCGGTCAGCCTGTTCCACCGGACCGCTGATGGTGTCTTTGATCAGCTGGCGTCCGTCGACGCTGGCGATTAAACCGGTCAGGTGGACCGTGGTCCCCTCCAGGGTGGCATGGGCGCCGATGGGTACCTGGCAGCCGCCTTCAAGGCGGAGCAGAAAAGCCCGTTCCGCCGCCACGGCTAGCGCCGTCTGGGGATGGTGGAGGAATTGCAGCCCGGCGAAGAGCTCAGTGTCGTCGCGGCGCAGCTCAATCCCCAGGGCGCCCTGGCTGATGGCCGGGAGCATCTGGGCGGGATCGAGCAGGACGGTGATCCGCCCCTGCAGGCCAAGGCGATTGAGTCCGGCACCGGCCAGGATGATGGCATCATAGATGCCTTCATCGAGCTTGCGCAGGCGGGTGTCGATATTGCCGCGCAGATCGGTGATTTTGAGGTCCGGCCGCAGCGCCGCCAGTTGGGATTTGCGCCGCAGGCTGGAGGTGCCGATGGTGGCGCCGGTCGGCAGGGCCGCAAGCGAGGAGTATTTGATCGAGACAAAGGCATCCTGCGGGATCTCCCGGACCGGGATGATGCCGATATGCAAGCCGTCCGGCAACTCGGTGGGCACGTCCTTCATCGAGTGAACCGCCAGGTCGACTTCGCCGGCCAGCAGGGCATCCTCGATTTCTTTGACGAACAACCCCTTGCCGCCGACCTTGGCCAGGGGCACATCGAGGATGCGGTCCCCCTTGGTGGTGATTTTCACCAGTTCGACCCGGACCTGCGGATGGGCGGCTTCGATCTGGTTCTTGATCGAGGTGGATTGGGTGACGGCCAGCAGGCTGGCGCGCGTCCCTATGCGTAGCAATGTTCTCATGCACCGGTCCTGAGCTGATAACAACGGAAGGAAGGCGAAACTGTAGCAGCCATATACTGTTTCAACGGTTATTTGTCAATTTCATCGATGACCGCGGCGGCCAGCAACGGCAGCATCAGTTCGTGGTGGCCGGTGAAATGGAACCCCTTGCCGCCTTCCAGGGTGGGCCGGTGGACCACATTGGTGGCCGGGCGGTAGTGGCGGATGAAATCGAAATTGGCGGTGGTGAAGTGTTTGACCCCGTGGCCGAGATTGCGGACCACGGTCAGGGCCTTGAGGAACACCTCGGGCAGGAGCACGGCCGAGCCGACGTTAAGATAGACCCCACCTTCCAGCTCGCTGACCTGGCGGCAGAACACCCGGAAATCATGGTGGCCGGCCTTGCCGATCGCCGCGCCGTCGACATCGGGGTGGATATGGATGATATCGGTGCCCATGGCCACATGGACGGTCACCGGCACCTGCATTTGGGCGGCCATGGCCAGCAGGCTCTTGTCGTTGTGGGGGAAGTCGGCCGCCAGCAGCATCTCGCCCACCGCCTGGCCGATACCGATGTCGCGGGCCGCGCCGGCGGTGATCGCCCGGTTGAGCACCTCGCCGGTTTCCCGGGCCGCTCCGAAGGCGCCGGCGCCAAGGACCGCGGCCACCTCCTCGGAAGTCCGGCCGACCATGGCAATTTCGCTGTCATGGATGATGCCCGCACCGTTGAGGGCAATGCCGGTGATGATCCCGCGCCGCATCAGGTCGATCAATACCGGATTGAGCCCGACCTTGATGACGTGGGCGCCCATGCCCAGCAGGATCGGCCGCTGCTGGCGGTGGGCCGTGGCGATTCTGGCCACCAGTTCGGGGAAATCGACCCCGATAAGCTGCTTGGGCAGGGCGGCCAGCAATTGGCGCACGGTCATGCCGGCATGCACCGGTGCGGCGAAATCGTCGACGCTTACCTTGGAGTGTCGACCATACACGGAATAGGTGTTCAGTCCGCTGAAATCAAGGGGAACAGGGGGATAAGACGCCATAGGTCTGCACGGGGGGATCAGGGAAAGGAAGGGGGCGGCCGGTCTGAGTGGGTCAAGGTGTGCCGAACATCCGGCGCTCGACGATCTCGCAGACCACATGTTCCAGCCAGAGGTGGGTTTCCTGGATATGGGGGGTCGAGTCCGACGGGACATTGAGCACCAGGTCGCAGATGGCCTTCAGGTCGCCGCCGGGCCGGGCGGTTCCGCCGGTCAGGGCCACGGTCTTCATGCCGATGGTCCGGGCCGCTTCCATGGCCTTGACCACATTGGGCGAGGTGCCCGAGGTCGAAATGCCCAGCGCCAGATCTTCGGGTTTTCCCAGGGCCTGGATCTGTTTAACAAAGATCAGCTCATAGGAAAAATCGTTGGCAATCGAGGTGAGCACCGAACTGTCGGTGGTCAGGGCGAGTGCGGGCAGGGGGCGGCGGTTGATCAGGAAGCGGTTGACGAATTCGGCTGCCAGGTGCTGCGCATCGGCCGCGCTGCCGCCGTTGCCGAAGAGCAGCAGTTTGCCGCCATCCTCGAAGACCTCCTGAATCCATTGGCTCAACAGGAGAATGTCATCGGCCGCCTCTTTGACAAAGGCCTCTTTGGCGATGATCGATTGCACCAGGTTGGTTGAAATAAGTGTTTTCATGTCCACAACCATAAAAGAAAACCCAAGGGTGTCAAATAAAAAAACGTTTCCGCACCCGGAGGCGCGGAAACGTCGGCAAAGCGAGGGGTGCTGCTGGTGATTACGGCAGTTCTTTCAGGATCAGCTGGGAAACTTCCTTGATGCCCTGGGAGCCGTCCACGGAGATAATCGAGGTTCCCTGCAGTTTCTTGAAGTAATTGACCGCGGCCATGGTGCCGGTGGTCTCGTCGTAATAGATGTTGTGGCGCTTGTTGATCGCTTCTTCATCCTGATCGTCGGCGCGGGCGGAAAGCTCGCCGCCGCAGACCCGACACACCAGCTTGCCGTCTTTTTCGACCGGCTTGATGGCATCGAAGGCAATGTGGTTGGGATGGTTGTTGTCGTTGGCGCACAGTCGGCGGCCCATGATCCGGTCTTTGGCGATCTGGCGATCCAGTTTGATTTCCAGCACATAGTCAAGTTTCATGCCGGCATCTTTCAGTGCCTTGTCCAGGGCTTCAGCCTGGGCGAGCGAACGGGGGAAACCGTCGAGCAGCCAGCCTTTTGCCTTGGAATTGCCCAAAGTTTCCAGGACCATCGGGATGGTGATCTCATCGGGAACCAGGTCGCCGCGGTCGATATAGGCTTTGGCTTTTTTGCCCAGCTCGGTGCCGCCTTTGATGTGCTCGCGGAAAATGGCGCCGGATTCGATGTGGTCGATGCCGTATTTTTCTTTGACGATAGCGCCCTGGGTGCCTTTACCGCTGCCATTCGGACCGAAAGTAAGGATATTCATGCCGGCTTTCTCCATGTTTGATTCAAAGAGTGATTAAGGTAATATCTTTATTTGGTTAATAAAAATACAGGTCGAAAAATGAATGACCTCTCATTGAGCAGGGGAGTATACTGTAACTTTTATGAATGCGCTACGAAAAATGCAGGGGCGTGGTGAAGCCGGGGCAAGTCCTGGGCAACACCCTATTTCAACGGGTTAGCAGGATTAACGAGGGGCTTCCGGAAGTGACGTCGAGGTCGGAAACAAGCCGGTTGCACGGCCATGCGAAACCGTTTTTCCCCTGCATACTTTTTGACAAGCACGGGGAAAGAGGGTAGAAAACGGCACGTATCCACATAATTTTCAATCTTTGCAAGGGACGACGGCATGAAAGAAATCAAGGTAGGGCTCATTGGTTTTGGCACGGTGGGGCAGGGGCTGGCGGAAGTGCTGCTGACCCAGCGCGAGCGGTTGATCAGGCGCACCGGCATGCGCATCACCCTGGCCGGTATCGCCGACCATCATACCTATGAGCTGCCGAAGCGGTTTTGTGACATCCCCCTTGTCCAGGACGGCATGCAGCTGATCAACGACCCGGATATCGATATCATCGTCGAGCTGATCGGCGGCATCGAGCCGGCCAAGACTTTTGTCATGCAGGCGATTGCGAGCGGCAAGCATGTGGTCACCGCCAACAAGGCCCTGCTTTCGCAGGAGGGTAGCGACATCTTCAGCGCCGCCGCCAGGCAGGGGGTGGAGGTCGGATTCGAGGCCAGCGTCGGCGGCGGCATCCCGGTGATCAAGGCCTTGAAGGAAGGGCTGGTGGCCAATAAGATTCTTTCGATCATGGGCATCATGAACGGGACCGCCAATTACATCCTCACCCGGATGACCGATGAGGGCATCGCCTTTGATACGGTCCTTAAAGATGCCCAGCAACTTGGGTTTGCCGAGGCCGACCCGACCTATGACATCGAGGGTATCGATACCGCCCACAAACTCGCCATCCTCATGACCATTGCCTACGGCACCCCGATTACCCATAAGGATATCGCCACCGAGGGTATCTCCCAGATCGAACCGATGGATATTGAGTTGGCCCGCGAGTTCGGCTGCCGGATCAAGTTGCTGGCGATCAGCCGCAACCATGGCGATCATGTCGAAGCCCGGGTGCATCCCACCATGGTGCCGCAGGATCATCTGCTGGCTTCGATCAACGGTGCTTTCAACGCCATCCATTTCCATGGCGACATGGTCGGCAATATTCTGCTCTACGGATTGGGCGCCGGCAGCGTGCCCACCGGCAGTGCCGTGGCTGCGGATCTGGTCGACATTGCCCGCAATATCAACTGCGGCTCGGTGGGCAGGGTCCCGGCCCTTTCCTATCAGCCCGATCAGATGCAGGCGCGGCGGATTACGCCCATGGACGAGTTGTACGGACCCTACTATTTTCGCTGCACCGTGCTCGATCAGCCCGGGGTGCTGGCCAAGATCTCCGGTATTCTGAGCAAGTACGATATCAGCATCGAATCGGTCATCCAGAAGGGACGCAAAAAAGTCGGCGCCGTGCCCCTGGTGATTGTCACCCACAGCGCCCGGGAATCGGCGGTGACCGCCGCCCTGGCCGAGATCAGCGCTCTTGACGCCGTGACCGCGCCGATTGTCAAGATTCGGATTCTGGAAGCGGAATAACTTTTTATTACGTGTTGAATTTATGAAATATATTCTTTTGATCGGCGACGGCATGGGCGATGTCGCCATTCCCGCCCTGGACAACCGAACGCCGCTGGAAGCCGCGGCCACTCCGGCCATGGACCGGTTGGCCCGGCTGTCCGAGATGCTCCTGGTGCGCACCGTGCCCGAGGGGTATCCGCCGGGGAGCGATGTGGCCAACCTCAGCCTGCTCGGCTATGAACCGGAGCGCTACTATACCGGCCGGGCTCCGCTGGAGGCTGCGAGCCTGGGGGTGGAGCTCGGCGGGGATGAGATCGCCTTCCGCTGCAATCTGGTCCATGTCGACCGGCGCGCCGACGGAAGCCTGGTTATGGTGGATTACAGTAGCGGCCATATCACCACCGAGGAGAGCCGGCAGCTGATCAACGCCCTCCAGGC
The DNA here is from genome assembly GCA_903842475.1 of uncultured bacterium. Taxonomy (GTDB): domain Bacteria; phylum Desulfobacterota; class Desulfobulbia; order Desulfobulbales; family Desulfobulbaceae; genus Desulfobulbus. Next base: position 208 of record CAIMMA010000102.1, on the reverse strand, counting down.
TGAGTGCGGCACTGCCCAGCTGGCCCTCTATCCCGGGGTCAGCTATCGCCATTTGTTGGTGTACCGCGGCGAGTTGCCCGCGGGGTTCGCCACCGTCCCCCCGCACGATCATTCCGATCAGGATGTGGCCGGTTTTTTCCAGGCCTATCGACAGGTGCCCGCCTTTGCCGACTTGCTGGCCCGGGCACCGCGGATTCTGGCCGAGCAT
>CAIMMA010000101.1 GCA_903842475.1 uncultured bacterium | reverse complement strand
GCGGGGTGCAGACCGGTAATCGTACCCTGGAGGCGGATCTGGTCATCATGGCGGTGGGGGTCAGACCGCGGAGCGAGCTGGCCAAGGCCGCAGGACTTAACGTTACCCCCTGGGGCGGGATCAAAGTCAATCAGCGGCTGCAGACCTCGGACCCCAATATTTACGCGGCCGGCGACTGCATCGCGGTCACCAATCTGGTCACCGGCAAGGAGACCCATGCTCCGCTTGGCTCGCTCGCCAACCGGCAGGGCCGGATTGTCGGCGACAACATGGCCGGCCGGCCTTCCTTTTTCAAAGGGGTCTGCGGCTCGTTTATTATGAAAGCCTTCGAGCGTTGCATCGCCGCCACCGGGATCAGCTACGATACCGCCCTGGCTGAAGGGTTTGATGCCGATTACGCCCTGACCTCGCCCCCTGACCGGGCCCATTTCTTTCCGGATCAGGCGGTGGTGATCCTCCAGTTGGTCTTCGATCGTCCAACCCGCCGGGTCCTCGGGCTGCAGGCTTTTGGCATGATGAACGACTCGATTTCCGCCAGGGTGGATGCGGCTGCCGGTCTGATCGCCCAAGGCGGGACCATCGAGGAGTTCGGTGTGCTCGAAATGGCGTATGCTCCGCCTTTTTCATCGGCCATCGATTCGATCAACGCCGCTGCCTATGTGGCGGAGAATCTGTGCGACCATCGCCTCCGTCGGGTCGATCTCAAGCGGTATCTTGCCTGGATGCAGAATATGGAGCGTGAACCGGATTGGGCGGTGCTGGACCTTCGCCATCCGCTCGAAGCGGCGCCCTATGTCGAAAAATTCGGCAATGACCGGTGGATCGACCTGCAGTATGAACAGGTTCGGGCGCGTCATGGTGAGCTGCCGACTGGGAAAACTTTCATTATCATCTGCAATGCCGGCACAAGATCCTATGAAGTGCAAGTCTTCCTTGACCACCTTGGAAAATCGGCTAGCATGGTATTATGCGGTGGATTAAATGTGGTCAGCCGGTTGGGGGTTGATTGGTTGGCGAAATAATAACCAGCCGTATCTTTTTCAAAACAGGGGTGGTGCATGGCAGAGTTGAATACAGAGCACATGATCGAAGAGATTCAAGCGAACATCCAGACCGGCGATGCTCTCAAGGCCAGGCTGGTTTTGGATCATCTCGGCGCTGTCGATAAAAAGACCCAGAACCGGTTGCTCTATGAGCTGTCGCGCGGCGAGATGGGTTTCACCGTCCCCCTGTTGAATTATCTGCTGGTGTCGCATCCCGAGTTGGCCGCAGGGCTGCCGATTATTCGGGAGACCCTGTTTTCCAATCTGATCGCCTATCCGGAGATTTTACTTGCATCGCTGGCGAATCCTGAGATCACCGACAAAACGGTGATGATCGAGCTGGCCGGGGAATTGAAATTTGATGAGGCCACGCCGGCTCTGATCGATTTGCTGGGGGGCACGGAAAATAACACGACCATTCGCTTGATTATCGAAACCCTGGGGTTGATCGGCAATCCGGAGTCGATCAATACCCTGACCGATTATCTCTACTCCGCCGACCGCGAACTGATTATCGC
>CAIMMA010000100.1 GCA_903842475.1 uncultured bacterium | reverse complement strand
GGGAATCGGGCATGACGGGCATATTGGGTTTAACGAGCCTCTCTCATCCCTCCGCTCGCGAACGCGCGAAAAGGCGCTGACGCTGTCAACGTTGCAGGCGAACTCGGCCATGTTTGATCATGACATCAATAAGGTTCCCCGGCGCGCCATCACCATGGGTGTGGGGTCCATCCTTGATTCAAAACGGGCGATCATGCTGGTCACAGGGGCAAGCAAGGCCACCATCCTCGCCAAGGCTGCGGAAGGGCCGATCACCTCCATGGTAACGGGTTCGGCCTTGCAGTTGCATCCCCGTTGCACCGTAGTGGTGGACGAAGCCGCCGCGACGAGTCTCGAAGGCATCGATTATTACCGCTGGATTTTTGCCAACGAGCCCGAATGGCAGAATTTCTGACCGCTTGCAGAGTTACCGGTTATCGGTTATTTGTTTCAACTAACCAATAACTGATACCGGATAACTCGCCCATGCAAAGCATTGATCTAGTTTTGACCCTGACCTTGGGGCTGACTATTGCCCTGATCCTCGGGTACGTCATGCACCGCCTGCGTCTCCCGACCGTTGCGGGCTATCTCCTGGCTGGAATTGTGGTGGGCCCCAGCACCCCCGGCTTGATGGCAAACCGAGAAATGGCTGACCAGATGGCCTCGATCGGCATCATCCTGCTGATGTTCGGGGTCGGGCTTCAATTCAACTTGAAGAAGTTGCTAGGGGTCCAGCGCCTGGTCCTCCCAGGGGCATTGATCCAAAGCTTTACCGCCGCAGCCCTGGGAACTCTTGTCGCCGTGCTATTGGGGTTTGACTGGAAGGCAGGCATGACGTTCGGGTTGGCGATTTGCATCGCCAGCACCGTGGCACTTACCCGTGTGTTGACGGATAACAACAAACTTCACACGCCACTGGGAAATATCGCCGTAGGCTGGCTGGTCATGGAAGATCTCTTCACCGTCCTGATCATGGTGTTGCTTCCGGCTGTTTTCAGCGGCGGCCAGACAGGGATCGTGGCACTTTCATGGAGTGTCGGCCTATCCCTTCTGAAAATATCCCTTCTGATAAGCATTGCATTTCTGATCGGCGGTTGGCTCATTCCCCGGCTATTACGGCACGTCGCCGCCACAAGGTCACGCGAGCTCTTCACCCTCACGATTCTGGTAGTCGCCCTGGGCATTGCCGTCTGCTCTTCGCTTTTCTTCGGTGTCTCCATGGCATTGGGCGCTTTTCTCGGGGGCATGGTGGTGGGCCGTTCGGACTTCAACCTGCGCGCCGCCACGGAGGCACTTCCCTTGCGGGATACCTTTGCGGTGCTGTTTTTTATTTCCATTGGAATGCTCTTCGATCCCCAGCATCTTCTGGCGAAGCCAAGCTTGTGTCTGGCCGCCCTGGGCCTGGTCTTGATCGCCAAACCCCTGATTGCCACAGCCGCGATCTTATTGCTTGGTTATCCCACCCGCATCGCCTTTTCCATGGCGGTGTCGCTGGCGCAAATCGGCGAATTCTCATTCATTCTGGCAAGCCTCGGGAGCCAATTGGGATTATTATCCCCACTTACAGGAAATGCCCTGGTCATGGCCTCCATCGTCTCACTCATGGTAAATCCCCTGCTCTTCCGGCTAGTGGATCCCCTTGAACATTGGATTGCAGGACGACCCAGGCTCTGGAAGGCGCTCAACCGCCGGGCCTGCCAGCGCAACGATGATCCGGATGCGGGAAATCCG
>CAIMMA010000099.1 GCA_903842475.1 uncultured bacterium | reverse complement strand
CTGATCGAGGCCTTGAACGGCTACCATATCGAGGGGGTCTCGACCAATATCGATTTTGTCACCAGCGTGCTCTGTCTGGCCGAGTTCGCCGAGGGGAATCTCAACACCAATTTTATTGAACAGCACTTCGACGGCGGCATGTCGAAGCGGTCGCCGGCGCTCCTGCATCTGCAGTTGGAGGCCCTGACCGCGACGCTGCTCTATCATACCCGGACAGTGGCGGTGCGCGAGTCAATGCGCCACATGATTTCCGACATCGGCGGCAAACGGGATCTGGGCAAGACCCACCGCTACCAGGTGCGGAGCCAGAACGATATTTTTGAGGTCACGCTGGAGGGGACGCCAGTGTTCGGTGAACTCTATACCATCCGGGTGGATGGGCAGGCGCATCAGATCGAGATTCCCAAATTCGAGTTCTTTCGCCGTCGGCTCAAACTCAAGATCAACGGTCAGACCTATCGGTTCCGGTTGCGGTTTGATGAATCGTTCGTGTTCATGTCCTTCAATGGCATTTCCCGGCTGTTCGAGGTGTATACCCCGAAAGAGTGGGCCCTGATGCAGCACATGCCGAAGAAGGCGGAAAAGGCCGCCAACAACATTCTCCTCTGCCCGATGCCGGGTCTGGTGGTGGAGGTGCTGGCGGCGAAAGGGGAACGGGTGTTCCGTGGCCAGAACCTGGTCATCCTGGAATCGATGAAGATGGAAAGCGGCGTGGCGTCTCCGGTGGACGGGGTCATCGCCGAGGTGCGGGTGACCGGCGGTCAGGCGGTGGAGGCCGGCGAAACGCTCATGCGTTTTGAGGTGGAGGGGAAAGTTGCCTGAATTGTTTCCCCTAACCGCCAGGATCGTTAGGATGGATTAATTCCCGGCAACCCTGGCAGCGACTCTTTCGCTGGCCTTGAAAAGGAGCGCCGAAGGGCGGCCGATGTTATTTTCTAGTTGCGTATTTTTCGCGATGCAACAAATATACGCGCTTATGGCAATACCCACCTTGCATGCGATCTACAACCGATAGACTACACTGAATCCTGCAGCCGCAGGAGCGGGGAAACCGATTTTTTGGGGCATAACGCCTATGCGCAAGGCATCTCTCAGCCTTGGCCCGTCAGCTAACCTCGCAAGTGAATGAGAGCCTCCGGTCTTTTTCCAGGGGCTAACCACAGGAAAAATTTGGAGTATCATCTATGTCCCTTGGTTCTCAGGCATCCGCACCGCCTCCCAAAGTGCACCACCGTCCCCACGCCCCTCTGCCGCAATTGGCGTTGGCGGCTTTAGGGATCATTTACGGTGATATCGGCACCAGCCCCCTCTATACCATCAAGGAATGTTTTTCCGGTTCCCACGGCATGGAGGCCACCCCTGACAATATCCTCGGGATCTTGTCCCTGGTTTTCTGGTCATTGATATTCGTGGTCAGTTTGAAGTACGTCCTCTTTGTCCTGCGGGCCGACAATAAAGGGGAGGGCGGCACCTTTTCGCTCCTGGCCACCCTGCGCAGCCGCTTGCAGAACAATAAGAAAAAATGGGGCATCCTGACGGTGTTGACCGCCTCGGGGGCGTCGCTGCTCTATGGCGACGGGGTGATTACCCCCGCTATTTCGGTACTTTCTGCGATTGAAGGCCTTAACATGGCCACCGATGCCGCCGCTGATTACGTGGTGCCCCTGACCTGCGTGATCCTGATAGGGCTCTTTCTGGTGCAGCGACACGGCACCGCGGTCATCGGCAGGGTATTCGGCCCGATCATGATTCTCTGGTTTGGAAGTATCGGTACCCTGGGGCTGCTGTCCATCCTGCGGACCCCCGAGATCCTTTATGCCTTAAATCCTTGGTATGCGATCAATTTTTTTTCTATCCATCACCTCCATGGCATTGTTTCCCTGGCCTCGGTGGTCCTCTGCATCACCGGCTGTGAGGCCTTGTATGCCGACATGGGCCATTTCGGCCGCCTGCCCATCCGGCTGACCTGGTACGGGGCGGTGCTACCCGGCCTGGTGCTCAATTACTACGGCCAGGGGGCGCTGCTCCTGCACGACCCCGGGGTCGCCAGCGTCAATCCTTTTTATGCGCTGGCTCCGAAGGCGCTGCTCTATCCCCTGGTCGGGCTGGCCACGCTTTCGGCGATCATTGCTTCCCAGGCGATGATCTCGGGGGTGTATTCGCTGACCCAGCAGGCGGTGCAACTCGGGTTTACCCCGCGCATGCGTATCGTCCACACCTCGGAAGCCGCCAAGGGGCAGATCTATATCCCCACGGTGAACTGGCTGGTGATGATCGCCTGTCTGACCCTGGTGCTGGTGTTCCAGGAATCGTCCCGTCTGGCGGCGGCCTACGGTTTTGCGGTAACCGCCTCCATGACCATCACCTCAATCATGTATTTTCAGGTGACCCGGATCAAGTGGAACTGGCCGCTGTGGCAAAGCGTGGCCCTGCTCTGTCTGTTCCTGTTTTTCGACGGCGCTTTTTTGAGTGCCAACATGTTTAAAGTAGTGGATGGCGGTTGGATCACTATCTGTATCGCCTCGTTCGTCCTGGTCTCCATGATTACCTGGCGCGACGGCCGGGCCATCCTGGCCAAGCATTATGAGATGATGCGGTTGCCCGCCGAGGTGTTCCTCCAGGACATTGCCGCCTACAGTCCCCAGCGGACCACCGGCACCGCGGTGTTCATGTCCATCTCCGCCGAGGGGATTCCGCATACCCTGCTGCACCACCTCAAACACAACGAGGCGCTGCACGAACGGGTGCTGCTGTTTTCCATTCTTTCCGCCGAAACCCCGACGGTGCCTGCCGAGGAACGAGTGTCGCTGGAAGATCTCGGTCAGGGATTTTATCGAATTAAGGCGCGCTATGGTTTTATGGAATCCCCGGATATGCGGGAGCTCGGCGAGTTGCTGCGGCAGCAGGGCCTGTTGATCGATATCTACACCACCTCGTTTTTTATAGGCCGCGAAACGCTGTTTGCCACCGGATCGGCTCCCATGGCGCAATGGCGGAAGCAGCTGTTTATTTTTATGTCACGCAATGCCTGGAATGCCACCTCCTTTTTCCAACTGCCTCCGGATCGGGTCGTCGAGTTGGGCAATCAGGTGGAATTGTGAGGTGGTTGATGCACCCTTAACCTCCCCTCGGTTTTTGTTATTATGATCAAGCTGACCCGCCTGAACAACTCGACCGTGTATGTCAATCCGGATCTGATCAAGAGCCTTGAGGAAACCCCGGATACCATCATCAGCCTGATCAATGGCGATCACTACCTGGTGCGGGAGAAGGCGGAGGAAGTGATTGATAAAATCGTGGCCTATCGCGTCCGCATCATGCATCTCGCAAATCAGTGGCCCGACGCCGGTTCCACGGTGTAAGCTTGTTTGCCGTCGAGGAGCGGACGGAACAGGAAGGGGTGTCATCGTCCACCGCCGTGACAGGAGCATTCCCCATTTTTCTCTTTTATAAATCCGGTTATCCATCTACAATTAAATAGTATCTCTTTCTGCCGAAGGGCTTTTCGGCGGACCTCTTTTCAGCAAACGAGACTGACAGCGCATGGATATCGCAACAATTATAGGCTTAATCCTTGGCCTGGGGGCTATTATCGGGGGGGCGGTCCTGGAAGGGCTGCATCTCAATTCCCTGGTGCAACCCACTGCTGCCTTGATCGTCCTGGGCGGCACCTTTGGCGCGGCTTTCATCAGTTTCCCCTTAAGTACCGCTATTAACGCGGTCAAGGATCTCAAGAAACTGATTGCCACCTCGGGCAAGAACGATGAGCTCATCACCGAAATCTGCGGGTATGCCGCCAAGGCCCGAAAAAATGGCATCATTTCCCTGGAGCAGGATGCCCAGAACCATAAAGACCGGTTCATGAAAAAGGCGATCTCGCTTTCGGTCGACGGGGTTGAGCCTAAGGAAATCAGGGAGTTGATGGAGTTGGATCTGGGCGCATACGAAGAGCATGCCAAGATGAGCGCCGAGTTCTATGAGGCGGCCGGCGGCTATGCCCCCACCGTCGGCATCATCGGTGCGGTGCTTGGGCTCATCCATGTCATGAGCAATCTTTCCGATACCTCCAAACTGGGCGGGGGTATCGCCGTGGCTTTCGTCGCCACCATTTATGGCCTGATCACCGCTAATATTCTCTGCCTGCCCTTTGCCACCAAGATCAAGCACCGGATCAAGGATGAAGTGCTGCGCAAGGAAATGATCATCGCCGGAATTGTGTCCATTCAAAACGGCGAGAATCCCCGCTTTATCGAGGAGCGGCTGAAATCGTACCTGGGCGGCGCCGGTGATGCCAGCGGTGGGGCCGAAGGTGAGGGAGGGAAATAAATGGCCAGAAAAAAAGAGCCGGAAAAAGCGGCAAACCACGAGCGTTGGCTGGTTTCCTATGCCGACTTTATTACCCTGTTGTTTGCGGTCTTCGTCACCTTGTATGCCATGTCGCAGACCGACAAGCAGAAGGTGGAGCAGGTGGCCGCCTCTTATCGCTCCGCCTTCGGGGTGACCACTGGCGCTTCGTCGGGCAAACCCAGTATTATGAAAAGTGCCGAGTTGCTGCCGATCCCGTCGGTGCGGCGTTCCATCAAAAACCCGGAAAAGCCCAAGCCGAAAAACAGTGACGGGACCGAGAAAATCCAGGCCACCAAAAAAGAGTTCAAAGAAATTCTAGTGTCGATCGAGAAGTTTCTGGTCACCCAGAATGCGTTGGAAAAAGTCAATGTCGAGATCACCAAGCGAGGGCTGGTGGTGAGCGTCAAGGAAGCCGGCTTTTTCGACTCCGGCAGCGCCGCCGTCAAACCCGCTTCGTACGCCATTCTCTCCAAAATTGCCGAGTCGTTGCTGCCCTATAACAACCCGATCAGCTTCGAAGGGCATACCGACAACATCCCGATGCGCTCCCCGCAGTTCCCCTCCAACTGGGAGCTGTCCACCGGCAGAGCCACCAGTCTGGCCCATTTTTTTATTGATCGGCATGGGTTTGCACCCCAGAAAGTGAGCGTGACCGGCTACGGCGAGTATCGGCCGATTGCCGAGAACAGTTCGGATGAAGGCCGCAAGCAAAATCGCCGGGTCGACATTGTATTGATGGCCACCGGCGGTGAGGTTGAGGAGTCCGGCGAGCAAGCCCCTGCCGAGCAGCAGTAACAGCATCGGAAAAACTTGCGCCTCTAAAATCAATAGGCTAAATAAGCACAGGCAATTAACTGATTTTTATTTCGGACCGGTGTCCGTAACAAGGTGATCACCATGGATACGCAATACAAAGCGACCCTCGAGACATTGGAACGGCTGCGGGCGGAATCGATAGCCGCCGGCGGCGAGGGCAAGAAGGCCGATCAGCACCGCAAGGGCAAGCTG
>CAIMMA010000098.1 GCA_903842475.1 uncultured bacterium | reverse complement strand
CCCCAAACAAGGTCCAGCCCCAGGGGCCGCGCAGGCTGACCAAAGTAATCGGCGTATAGGTGCCGGCGATAAGCACGAGGATAGCGGAGTGGTCAAGTATCCGCAGAATCGGTTTAACCTCCGGATGCTGGACGGCGTGGTAGAGGGTTGAGGCCAGATAGAGCAGGATGAGCGCGCCCCCGAAAATTGAACAACTATCGATATGCCAGACATTCCCGTACAACGCGGCAAAGACGACCAGCACGACCAGCCCGCCAATAGCCAAGAGCACGCCGATCCCGTGGGTGATGCTGTTGGCGATTTCTTCGCCCTTGCTGTATCGGTGAGGCATATTTTTCGAGGGCATGGGGAATAACCGAGTTCCTTGAATAATCTGAAAAATGCGTGCAGAAACAATGTATAGAGAGTAGTGCGCTTGCCCCGGATTGTCCACCCGCAATACCCAACGGCCCCGCCCTGACCACCGCGATCAAGCCTGCATGGTCGGCGCGGGCCGGCCGGTTGCGCAGATGAACCGGAAAAAGCGCAGAGGCCTATTGCCAATTACCATCATAAGGCCACGGCTTTTTTCAGCACAAATTCGACTGATGTGGTATTTTCCCAGGGTCAGTGACCGGGAAAGAAGGCTGTGACACCCGCCCCTGACTTCTTGTACCATTTCACAGTCAACCGGAGACCTTTCCGTGCAACAACCGCTTATTGTTCCAGACAATCTGGAATCGATCATGACCACCTACCGGCGCCTGTGGCCGCTGATGCCCGCTCTGCATATGACCATCGGCAAACTCGCCGACAAAGCGGCGATCCGCGCCTGCGCCAAACGGCTGGGGATGTTGGCCAAACAGGACGGCAAGCAAACTGTCAAATTCGACCACGAACTGGAAATGGATATTTTCCAGGATTACCTCATTTATATGCATCGCCCGCGAGGTCTCAGCCTGACCCAGCAAATGCGCAACCGCAACCGGTATCCGCAGGGAAGCGATGAAAGACGGCTATTGGCGGCAATGGCGCAGGCCCGTTTTTCGATCTTCTGGATCAAGGAGATAGTCCCGCCGGGCGGTTTTATAGCCCTGGACATTATCAGCGGCCAGGATTTTTTCATTCTGGATCCAATGCAGTCCCCGCAGGACATCACCGGCACCCTGGCAGGCGTGCGGATCTTCCCCCACCAAAACGTCTGGATGCACACCGGGGCGACCCTCAGCCTCGGCCGGATAGACGATCCGGCCGGTTTGCAAACGCTGGGCAACAGCATGAATGTGCAGCAGGAACGCGAATTGAACGAGGAGGCCATCGGCCGGTGGCGCGGCATCCTCAAGCAAACGCCGGAAAAATAACAGCGCCGGCCCGGGTCGGTAACCGGTGGACAGGGGCTTGATCGGGGCCCCCCGGCACCGCCCGTCAATCAAGAGGCAGCAATGGAAACAGGCAGTATCAACGAATATCTTAAATTTTTTGTCGCCATGGTGGCCATTGTCAATCCGGTGGGCACCATCCCTATTTTCATCAACCTGACCGCCAATCAGGACACGACGACCCGTCACAAAAACGGCTCCCTGGCGGCGCTTTCCATGGGTCTGATCCTGGTTGCCGTCCTGTTCAGCGGCGAGGCGATTCTCCGTTTTTTCGGGATCACTGTCGGCTCTTTTCGGGTTGGCGGCGGCATATTGATTCTGCTGATGGCACTTTCCATGCTGCATGCCAAAATGAGCAACGTCAAGCAGACGGCCGAGGAGGAACTCGATTCGGCGGAGCGCGACAGCGTGGCGGTTGTGCCCCTGGCCACGCCTCTCCTGGCCGGGCCTGGGGCGATCAGCACCGTGATTCTCTATGCCCAGCGGTACGATTCCGTTGGCCACTACCTGTATCTGTTCGGCGTGATCGTGCTCCTGGCCGGTCTGACCCTCCTGCTGTTCCGGTTGGCCCCAGCCATTGCCCGACTGCTGGGAAGGACCGGGATCAATATCGTCACCCGACTGATGGGCCTGATCATGGCCGCCATGGGCGTGGAGTTCATCGCCAATGGCCTGCGGCAGCTCTTCCCTGTGCTGGGTGGCTGAGCCCTGTAATAAACGACGCTTCGCAGACAGCCCCAGTCTGTGCAGGCAACGCCCTATACCCTTGGCGGTCCATTCCAATATTTTTCAAGGCCATTTTTGACATGAAAATACGCAAACTCACCCCGGACATTTATCCGAAAGCCGCCGCCTTATTGCTGCAAGCCTTCGCACCCAGCAAGCAGGAAGGACAATTAGTTGAACGACTGCACCAAAAAGAGCGGGTGATGCACGAATGGGTATGTATTCATCGTGATACGGTCACGGCCTATATTGCCTTCACCAACGCCTACGACCACCGGGAAGTGTGCGGATTGCATCTGGCCCCCCTGGCGGTAAAACCGCAAATGCAAGGTCAGGGGATAGGTTCGGAACTGCTCCGCTTCTGCCTGCGACAAGAGGTCATCAAGGATAAAACCCTCTTTGTGCTCGGCAACCCGAAATTTTACCGGAAATTCGGATTCGAGCGCTGCGCGTTGCCTCTTTGTCCGTTTGATGCAGGCAACGCCCATTTATTGAGCATCCGCAACCAGGGCTTGCGCGAGTTTACCGTGGGCTATGAGCCTGAATTCAAAAAGATGAAATAACAGCAATCCAAGGGCAAGGATGGCAGGTGTGAAGGAACCTCTTCTTTTTTGAAATCCCCGTTTTTCGGCAAAGGGCCGCGACCGGAAGTGCTCCTTCAGCCACTCCAGCGCCGCCACCTACATGCCGGCGCAAGACACCACAACACCACTGCCAAGCCGCCTTGCAGGGTGCAGCTCGCTCCCATCATTTCAACACATTGAAGAGGATTTGTTACATGCCGCTGATTATTACCTCCCTTGACGACTCCATCGGCACCATCATGTTCAACCATCCAGCAACCCGCAACAGCCTTTCAAGCGCGCTGCTGGAAGAGTTGATCGAGGCCTTTCAAGCCTTTGCCAGGAGCAAGGTCCGCGCGGTGGTCTTAAGGGCTGAACCCGGCGTCAAAGTCTGGTCGTCGGGTTTACATATAGAAGAACTCCCGGTTTCCGGCCGCGATCCACTTTCCTACAACGACCCATTGGAGCAGGCTCTTCGCGAAATCCAGCACAGCCCCGCGCCGGTCATCGCCATGGTCGAGGGAAGCGTGTGGGGTGGGGCCTGCGACCTGAGCTTCACCTGCGATATCGCCATTGGCTGTCCGTCCGCCTCCTTTGCGATTACCCCTGCAAAGATTGGCGTACCGTACAACTCGTCGGGAATCATGCATTTCATGAACGTTGTTGGCCCACGCATCGCTCGAGAAATGTTCTTCACGGCCCAACCGATTGGGGCTGACCGGGCCCTGCAGGTCGGCATCCTCAATCATCTGGTCCCCACTGAAGAGCTTGAGCCGCACACCTATGACCTTGCTCGTCAGATTGCCAGAAATTCCCCCCTGGCGATCTCGGTCATCAAAGAACAGCTGCGTCTCTTGAGCAACTCCCACCCTTTGAGCCCCGAAACCTTTGAACGCATCCAAGGGCTGCGCCGAAGCGCCTACGACAGTGCCGATTACCAGGAAGGCAAGAACGCCTTCTTTGCCAAACGCCGCCCTGTCTTCACCGGAAAATAATCAACGACGCCACATGGGCCAGCAGCCCCGGACTGGCGATGGACCGGGGCAGATCGGCGGGCAGCGGCGTGCGACCAGGCTGTAACCGGGCTTTTTCACGACGATGTTCCCCAACGACAATCCTGGCAGGCTCGATAATTTGCGCAGCCAACAGGTCCTCGTATGATACGACCGGGTAGGTCGCCGGCAGTTTTCGCTTCAAGATAAGCCGCTTTTGGCTAAAGTATTCGTTACGAGCCGTCATATTTACATTGCTATTAAAATGCATGTGTGTTTTACTCGCCGCTCGCCGCCGAGTGGCACATACGGTCCGGCGGATTGATCTTTGAAAACTGAACAGTAAATATGAGCGGGCCAAGTAGTAATTGGTTTTTGATTTGGATAAAGTCCAATCATTTGTGATTGGCTAGGATATATAACTGGAGAGTTTGATCCTGGCTCAGAACGAACGCTGGCGGCGTGCTTAACACATGCAAGTCGAACGCGAAAGGGACT
>CAIMMA010000097.1 GCA_903842475.1 uncultured bacterium | reverse complement strand
CCAAAGGAACACTCTACAACAGGAACTTTTCTATGCTGTCGACATCAAGAACCCGGCGTACACCCCTGACCTTTACGGTTCTGCTCTGTGCTCTGTTGTTCAACGCCATCGCCATTTTCCCGGGCGCTTCCATGGCGGTGGAAAAAAACACCACTTTCTTGCCGTTTAAGATCAACGCGCCGGACACCTCCCAAATCGCAGGCATGGCCGACAAAGCCCTCGAACAGGAAGTGGCCGCTAAGAAGTTGACCATGATGCCCCGTAGCCAGGCGGAAAAACTGGTGGATTACAACGGCACCTGGCCGCCTCCGGCCGCCAAACTCAACGCCATTGCCGAAGCGGCACATGCCGATTACATCGTTGTGGGCAGCCTGAATAAACTCGGCGACAGGATCAGTGTCGACTGCAGCATTTTTGATGTACTCGCACCCAAGTCGCCGCATTCAGCCTTCCGGGAAGCCGATTCGGTCAAAGGCCTGGAAAAAGTGACCGGAGAAGTCGTTGCCGCCATCCTGACCTATTCAAACCGGAGTTTCACGGTGGCCTCCGTTGCCCCTGCGGGTAACGAGCGTATCGATGCCGGCGCCATCCTCCTGAAGATCTCGACCAAACCCGGCGATCTCTATGATCCGAGCACCCTGCGCCAGGACTTGAAGGCCGTCTTTGCCATGGGCTATTTCGACAACGTAGAAATCGACGCCACCGACACCCCGGCCGGCAAAAAAATCATCTTCCAGGTCAAGGAAAAACCTTTGATCGGCGCGGTGGTCATCACCGGCGCCAGTGAGATCAAGGAGGAGGACGTCCGTGATGCCGCCGGCATCAGCACCAACTCGATTCTCAATTCCTCCAAGGTCAACGACGCGGTGCAGAAGGTCAAAGACCTCTATAAATCCAAAGGCTATTACAACACCGAGGTCATCGCCAAGATCAACTATCCGAAGGAAGCCAATGCCGAGGTTCGGCTTGAGATTAAGGAAGGCAAAAAAATCACCATCGAAAAAATCAGCTTCACCGGCAACAGCAGTTTCTCGGAAAGCGATCTCAATGGCGCCATTCAAACCAGCACCCACAAGTGGTATATCTCCTGGCTGACCGATGCCGGTGTCCTTAAAATGGACGTCCTCAAACAGGATGCCGAAAGACTGGCCACTTACTACCAGAACCATGGTTTCCTTGAGGTCAAGGCCGGAGAGCCCATCGTCGAGCAAAAGGAAGAAGCCCTGTTCATTACCTTCCCCATCGCGGAAGGTCCTCGTTTCAAAGTTGGCACCATCGACATCCAGGGCGATCTGATCAAAGATAAAGCCGACCTGATAGCCGTCCTCAAAATCCGCGACGAAGAGTACCTCAACCGACAGGTTTTGCGTGATGACATCACCCGGCTCACGGATCTGTATTCGGAGCAGGGATATGCCTTTGCCGAGGTTCTTCCCAGAACCAGCAAGCCCGATGCCGATCAGAAAATCGACATCCTCCTGCAAGTCCAAAAAGGTGCCATGGCCTACATCAACCGGGTCGAGATCAAGGGAAATACCCGCACCCGTGACAATGTCATCCGCCGTGACGTGAAGGTTGAGGAGGGCGGGCGTTTCGATTCCAAGGCCATCCGGACCTCCACAAAAAAATTGAACCGACTCGGTTTTTTCGAAGAAGTCACCGTGACCCCCAAACCCACCCTGATCGAAAACCAGATGGATGTGGTGGTTGACGTCAAAGAAAAATCCACTGGACAATTCAGCATCGGCGCTGGCTATTCCTCCGCCGACAACCTGATGTTCATGGGCGAGATTTCGGAAAACAACATCTTCGGCACCGGCAACAGGTTGTCCCTGGCGGCCAACACCAGCAGCAGCAGCACACGTTACAACCTAAACTTCACCAACCCGCGGCTCTACGACTCCCAGGTTTCCGGCAGTGTCGATCTGTTCAACTGGCAGCGTGAGTATGACGACTACACCAAGGATTCCACCGGCGCCACCCTGCGCCTGGGACATCCTCTTTGGGAGGAATGGCGGATCTTCTACGGCTACACCATTTCCGACACCAACCTGACCGATATCGATTATACCAATGTTGCCCCCATCATCCTTGATTCCGAGGATATCCACATCACGAGTTCGGTCGAGCTCACCCTGGCCCGCGACACCCGGGACAAGGCCTTCTCGCCGACCTCGGGTTCACGCAACAGCGTCACCGTTGAATATGCGGGCGGGCCATTGTCCGGCGATGCCGAGTTCACCAAGTTGCAAGGCTCTTCCTCCTGGTACTTCCCGCTGTTCTGGAGCACGGTCTTCCATGTCAGGGGAGCCGCTGGCCAAGTCTTTGAAAACGAAGCCGGCAAACTGCCGGTGTACGAACATTTCTACCTGGGCGGCATGAATTCGATCCGCGGGTTTAAATCGAATTCGATCAGTCCCGTTGATCCTCGGTACGCTACCAATACTGCCTATGATGACAAAATTGGCGGCGACAAGATGTGGTACGGCAACATTGCGTTCATCCATCCGCTTGTCAAAGATATGGGTATCGATGGCGAAATCTTCACCGACTTCGGGAATGTGTACGCCACCGAAGACAACTGGGATTTCGGCACCTACAAAAAATCGGCAGGTGTCGGCATCATGTGGTCCTCACCGCTGGGACCGCTGCGTTTGGCGGTTGCCTGGAACCTTGACAAACAAACCGGCGACGAAGACTCGGCCTTTGACTTCAGCATGGGCGGCAACTTCTGAGTCCCCCCGGTTGACGTGACCGCTTTCCATGCAGTCGATTCTCGCCCGGCTGCGTAAGCACAGTCAGCCCCCCGATATCTACGGTCTCCACGGTTCCTCCACGGCCCTGCTGCTCAGCAGGGCCGTGGAGGAACTTCAGCGCACCGTCTGCTGCATCGTTGCCGCCGACGAGCAGCTCGACATCCTGGCCCAGGATATCGCTTTTTTTTCCAAGGTCCGGGTGTTGATGCATCCGAGCTATGAGATCCCCCCGTACACCCCGCTTTCCCCCGACCCTGCAACGGTCTGCGCCCGCCTGTCCACCCTCTACCAGTTGCAGGAAAGCAGCGCTCCTTGCATTGTCCTGACCTCCGCCGAAGCCATTTTGCGGAGGGTGCTCCCGGCCAGCGAACTGCACCGTCATTGCGAGCTGATCATTGCCGGCGAGGAAACCGACCGCGACCGTCTGGTCGTCTCGCTCACCGCTGCAGGCTACCAGCTCTGCGATATGGTCCGGCAAGAGGGCGACCTCTCCCTGCGGGGCGGCATCATCGATGTCTATCCGCCGGCGACAGACAACAACCGGACCGGGCCCCTGCGGCTTGATTTCTTTGGCGACACGGTCGAATCAATCCGGCTGTTCGACCCGCTTACCCAACGTTCAAGGCAGCATCTGGATGAGGTCATTGTCTTGCCGGCCTCTGACCTGCTGTTCCCCGATGCCCCTTCCCAGGGCACCTTGCTGGCCAGGCTCGACGCCACCGCCGAACAAGGCGGGTGGCCGTTTGAAGAATTCCGAGCCCTCCGGGAGCGCTTTGTCACCCGGCAGCGTTTTCCCGGCATGGAATTCATGCTCCCGCTGCTGTACGGTGGCCGGCAAGGGGTCCAGACCCTTTTCGATTACCTGCCGCCCAAGGCCTCGCTGGTGATCAGCGACCCGTTGGCCGTCAATCAGCGGATGCAGCTCGTTCGCGACCGCATCCAGGCCAATTATGCCGAGGCCGTCGCGCAACACGTTCCCGCAATCGAGCCGGATGAGCTCTTTCTTACCCAAGCCGAATATCTGCAGTGTTGCGATGCAATCCTGTTGGCACGCTTACCGCACCTGCCGGATTCGGAACACCCGGCCCCTGTTCTCTCGGTGACCACCGGTGACCACAGCCTGCTCGCCCAGGAAATCGAACTGCAGCGCAAGCAACGCGGCCTGCTCGCGCCGCTGGCTGACCGTATTCTCAAATGGCAGCAGGAGCAGGAAACCACCATCCTTGCCTGCCGTTCGGCTCGTCAGGCCGAACATTTACGTGAGATGCTCGGCAATTATCAGTTACGGACCTCGCTGCTTGCCCCGCCCTTTGACCCGGCCGCCGCCCAAGATCCCACCACGATTTTCTGCTATGAACAACCTTTATCGCGGGGGTTTGATCTTACCGACGAAAAGCTCCATTTTCTTTCCGCCTCCGAACTCTTCGGGGAAAAAAGACTGCTGCGCGGCAATCGTCGCAAAAACCGCACCCGTGAGGAAGTCCAGCCGGTACAAATAGAGCAACTCGCCATCGGCGACGTGGTGGTCCACCGGGATCACGGCATCGGCATCTTTCAGGGGTTGGTCAACATGGAATTTTCCGGACAACAGGGCGATTTCATGCTGATCGCTTTCCGGGACGACGACAAACTCTATGTACCGGTCGATCGCCTTCATTGGGTCAGCCGCTACCAGGGCCTCACCGACCAAGAGCCGAAGCTCGACAGTCTCGGCTCCCAGCGCTGGCAGACCACCAAGAAAAAAGTGACCGAAGCGGTTTGGAGAATCGCCCAGGAATTGTTGGAGATCTATGCGCGGCGAGCCATGCGCAAAGGCCATCGCTTCTCGCAGCCGGGGGATCTCTACCGCCAGCTGGAGGAATCCTTTGCCTTTGACGAAACCAGCGGCCAGCTCAAGGCCATTGACGAGGTCCTCGACGACCTCACCCATGACCAGCCCATGGACCGCCTCATCTGCGGCGATGTCGGGTACGGCAAGACCGAAGTCGCTGCCCGGGCGGCTTTCAAAGCCATTGAAGATGGTTTCCAAGTAGCCATCCTCGTCCCGACCACGGTTTTGGCCGAACAGCATGCCGCCACCTTCCGGGAACGCTTCGCCTCCTTCCCGGTGGCAATTGCCTGCCTCAACCGCTTCCGCACCTCCCGCCAGCAAAAAGAAATCACCGCCAATCTGGCGAGCGGCAAGATCGATCTGGTGGTAGGCACGCATCGTCTGCTCTCCAAGGACATCCAGTTCAACAAACTGGGTTTGCTGATTGTCGACGAGGAACATCGCTTCGGAGTAGCCCACAAGGAAAAAGTTAAAAAAATCAAAGCCTCGGTGGATGTCCTGACCCTCACCGCCACGCCCATTCCGCGCACCTTGCAGATGTCGCTGCTGGGCATCCGCGACCTGTCGATCATCTCCACCCCGCCCCAGCAGCGGCGCGCGGTCAAGACCTTCCTGGCCCGTTACGATCAACTGGTCATCCGCGAGGCGGTGCTGCGCGAAATGGCGCGGGGCGGCCAACTCTTTTTCGTCCATAATCGGGTCCAGTCCATTCACCGCATGGCTGAAAACATCGCTGCTCTGGTGCCACACGCCCGAATCGGCGTGGCCCATGGCCAGATGCCCGGTCCGCAGCTCGAAGACATCATGGTCCGCTTCATCAACCATGAACTCGACATCCTGGTGTGCACCACTATCATTGAATCGGGTCTCGACATTTCCAATGCCAACACCATCATCATCAATCGCGCCGATCATCTCGGCCTGGCCGATATCTATCAGCTGCGTGGCCGGGTCGGGCGTTCGTCCCGGCAGGCCTATGCCTATCTGCTGGTGTCGTCCCTGGACCACCTGACCCCGGATGCCCAGCAGCGGCTCCGCGCCCTGATGGACTGCTCCGAACTGGGAGGCGGCTTTAAGCTGGCGATGAATGATCTCCAGATCCGGGGCGGCGGCAACCTGCTCGGGGTCTCCCAGTCAGGGCATATCGCCGCGGTCGGTTACGACCTCTATCTGGAACTGTTGCAATCAACCGTGGCGGATCTCAAACGAAAAGCGCTGGAAGGTACCGAATCCCTGGCCGCCACGGATATTGATCCGGAGATCAAACTCAAGGTGGCGGCGTATTTACCCGACAGTTACATCCACGACACCAGCCAGCGCTACCAGGTCTATCGGCGCATTTCGGTTGCCGGCAACGGTACTGAAGAAGAACTGGCAGACCTCCGGGAAGAACTGGTCGACCGCTACGGGCCCTTGCCGCTGGAGGCCCTGACCTTGCTGGCGATCATCGACCTCAAACAACAGCTCCGGACGCTGGGCATCAACAAATTGGAGCAGGGACCAGACGCGTTGATCTTTAGCTTCATCCAGCCTTCGCCGGTCGAACCGCAACGGATCCTCGCCCTTATCCAGCAAAAGCCGGATAAAAAGAGACCGGTGAAACCGGTCCGCCTGACCCCCGATCAACGGCTTATCGTGCCTATGGGGAGTCAGGATGATCTCTTCGTCCGCATTCGGGACATCTTGTTAACCTTGAAGGGATAACCCATGCAGAACAATCAGCCCCCCTGTGAAAAAATTTATCCTGCATTCCCCTGGCAGGAAATCGACACCGTGCTTTTGGACATGGACGGTACCCTGCTGGACAAGCATTTTGACGATTACTTCTGGGAACAGTATGTGCCGGAGCATTACAGCCTGCTGCACGACATCCCCATCGCCGAAGCTAAGGCACAACTGCTGGTCCGTTATCATCGAGTCAAAGATACCCTCGACTGGGCGGATTTGAATTTCTGGTCACGAGAACTGGGACTGGACCTCCAGGAACTGAAACTCCGCATCAACCACCTTATCGGCGTGCACCCGTAT
>CAIMMA010000096.1 GCA_903842475.1 uncultured bacterium | reverse complement strand
TGTTCTGGATCATGTTCCGCACCATGTTGATCTGCTGCGTCGTCTGCTGGATGGCCTCCTGTGTTTGACTGGCCATCTCGGTGAGTTGCTTCAAGTCGGTAGCATACTCCAACATTTGCGTCACGATTGTTGAGCAGTTGCTGCAATAGACCGTGTAGCCGGTTGCAGGTGCGGCAAGAGCCAGTATCGTTCCAATGCCGATCAATGTTTTTTTCATTGCATTCCCCTTTTCATTGGAGTTTTAACAGATTGTAAGGAGGTGTTTTTATGCGCTGCATCCCTTCAGTATGGATTCAACAACAGCTTTGCAAAATTTCTCTTAAGCCATGGGACGGACATTAGGCCTATGTCTCGTTTCCTGCGGTGCTCATAATGCCCCCCTCTCCTGCAGCCAAACCCCCGGCCAATTCTGGCCATGTTCGGCGGTCAATTGCCTGATCCGTGTCAGGCTCTCCTTGTCCGATGCGCCGATAAAGGCGAGCGTCTTTGGGCCAAGGGCCAACTGCACCCGGCGTCGGCCGGCTGGGGAGAGCACGTAGTAATCGCGTTTTGGTGTGCTGCCGGCGATGATTTCTATTTGTCTGGCGTTCAGCCCGAGGCTTTCGTAAAGCGGCCGATGCGCATCTTCTCCGGCGGCGGCATTCGGCAGGAGGATCTTTGTCGGGCAGGAGTCCACCAGGACATCCATGATGCCTGAGCTCTTGGCGTCGGAAAGCTGTTGTGTCGCCAGAACGACTGCGCAGTTGGCTTTTCGGAGCACCTTGAGCCACTCCCGGATCTTCGCCCGAAACACCGGGTGCCCCAGCATCACCCAGGCTTCATCCAGGATCAGGAGTGATGGATGGCCGGTCAGGGTTTTTTCGAATCGACGGAAAAGATACAGCAGTAAAGGAATCAGGTTCGCTTCGCCCATCTCCATGAGCGACTCGATCTCAAAGACCATGAATCGTGATATGTCGAGCCGGTCGCTTTTGGCGTCAAGAAGGCGGCCCATGGTGCCTTGTTGGGTATAATGGGCGAGGGCCTCCTTCAGATCCCTGTCCTGCGCGACATGCCAGAAGTCGCTCAAGGATCGCATGTGGGCCGGATTGTGCGCCAGGGTTGATAGCGCGGTATGAATCGCGTTCCGATGCACCGGCAAGATGGCTTGTTTCTGAAGTTCGGCCAGATTGGCCAGCCAATTGGCCGCCCAGGAGAATTCGGTATCCGATTCGTCGATGCGCTGCAACGGTGCGAATGAAAGATCGTCAACGCCGATATTGTAGAAGTCGCCGCCAACGGCCTGACACAGCGGAAACAGGCTCTGTCCTTTGTCGAACGCAAAAATGTGGGCGTGTGGGTAACAACGGAACTGAGCAGCAATCAAGCCCAGTAGGGTGGATTTACCCGACCCGGTGGATCCGGCGATCATGGTGTGCCCGACATCGCCGTGATGCAGATTGAACCAGAATGGTGTCGATCCGTCGGTGGTCAACACCGCCAATGGGCGGGACTGGGGCGGATAAAATACGCAGGGGCAGTGTTGTGCCCCGGTCCACACAGTGGCCAAGGGCAGCAGGTCCGCCAGGTTCATGCTGTTGACCAGCGGACGGCGGATATTGGCGTAGCTGCTTCCCGGGTGTGTACCCAGCCACGCTTCCAAGGCATTGATCGTTTCGATCCGGCAACCGAACCCCAGCGTCTGCAATGTCCGCCGGAGTTCCCTGGCCTGATCGTTGAGGCGTTCCGCGTCTTCGCTCATCAGCACGATGCAGGAGGTGAGGTAGCCCATACCGACCATTCCGGCTTGTACGGACAGCTGCGCTTCTTCCGCATCGTCCCTCATTCGTTCGGCATCACGGTTGACGCGGGCCGCCGGGTTATTGAAGAACTGGTCCACGAAGCGGTGGACCTGTTGTTGCCACCCCTTGCGATACCCTTCCACCGCTTTGATGCCGTTAAACTGGTCAAGGCAGATATATCTGGTCGAATACCGGTAACTGACAGGTAGGTATTCCAGTGAGGCGAGCATGGACGGCCAGGACTCCTGTGGCAGGCTGTCTATCGATACTGCCGCCAGATGATGATTACCGACACGGGGCGCGATGCCGCCTGTCAGGTCGGCGCCGCCTATGATCATGTCCAGGTACATGGGGATCGCGGGCACGCGGACCGGATGCGTATCGCCTGTGATGCATCGCTGCAAGTGTGACAGCAATTCCGACTGGATGTACTGTTCGCCATGGATGTCAAATTCGCTTTCGCTCAGCCGATCCATCTGCAGAATTGCTGAAAGCGCATCTTCCAGTTCGGCGAGCGTGGCGGTGAATTGAGCCAGCGCTTTTTCCATCGGGTTGCGGTCAGGGCCGCCGGTTTGCGTATTGCTTTCGACTTGTGCCGCCCGCAGATCGGGTTTGAAGGTGACGGTCAGCACCGTGTCGGTGCTATAGCACAGACCGCTTCCAAAAAACGCCCGGCGCTCCTCGTCGATCAGACGCGTTACCGGATCGGGAAAATACCCCTCGCCCTCGTCAGGATATGCCAGATGAGGACTGCGAATGGCGTCCACGTGGAGCATCCAGCCGCTTCCCAGCAGTTTGATGGCCTGGTTCGCCTGCGCCGAGGTCCAGGCGAGTTCGTTCGGCGTCGAACTCGCGGTATCCTGGCCGCGTATCGCCCATGCGGCCAAAAACGATCCATCTTTGTTCAACACAATGCCAGGAGCGATCAGAGCCGCGTAGGGCAACAGGTCGGGCAGCCCCTTGGCTCTGGATCTATAATCTTTTAGTTTAAGCATTCCAGCTATACTCCTTTTGTTGCTGGTATATTTTGAGCAGCATTTTTTTAACCAATCTCAATTCAAGCCTGTTCCGCGAGTCGGTCGCCAGGATGGTTTTCGGTCGCATCGGTTAGCACCTGAATCCTCCTTCCCGCCAAACCGATGAGCGGGCCGGATAGTAATCCTGCTGCTTGATGTGGCGGAACCAGACCTTGCTCATCAGGGGATCGGCTTGTGCCATTCTGCGAAGCGCGATAACCGCCACGGACCAGAACGCAACCGCGATCCCCCCTGTCACCAACGACATCCCGCCGATCCCCACCAGCAAGCTGATCAGGCTGGCCAGCA
>CAIMMA010000095.1 GCA_903842475.1 uncultured bacterium | reverse complement strand
GCGACAGCCCGGTTGCCCCTGGCCAAAAACCTGGTGCTGGTGAACGGCAAAGCCATCGAGCTGGAAGGCCTTGTGGTTCTGGCCGAAAAGCTGGACAAGGTGTTCCTGCCCCGGCAGGCCGTCGAGATCGTGACAGCTGAGCTGAAAGAGTAATTACCGGCAAGGTCTGAAAATGAAGATAAAATGCTGTCTGGCGGTGCTCATTCCGCTCCTTTTGTTCACTGCCCTTCCTTCCCCTGCGGCCGCCGAACCTGCTTTAAAAAAGGCGACGCTCATGCCGTTGTGGACCCCCCAGGCGCAGTTTGCCGGGTATTACGTGGCGCTTGAAAAGGGGTTCTATGCCCAACATGGCGTCGACCTGACCATCCTCAAGGCCGGACCGGGCCACGCTCCGGTCCAAGCCCTGCATAACGGCGCGGCTGACTTTGCCGTGCTCTGGCTGACCACCGCCCTGCAGCATCGCTCCACCGGTGTCAACCTGGTCAACCTGGCCCAGATCGTCCAGAAATCTTCCCTGATGCTGATTTCCCGGAAAACGAGCGGCATCAAAACCATTGCCGACATGAATGGCAAGAAGGTGGGGTTATGGGGAGGCGACCTGTCCATACCGCCCCGGGCCCTGTTTGCCCAACAGGGGATCACGGTCCATGAGGTGCCCCAGTCACAGACGGTGAACCTCTTTCTGCGCGGCGGCATCGATGTGACCTCCGCCATGTGGTACAACGAGTACCACACGCTGCTCAACTCGGGCCTCGATCGGGAGGAGCTGGAGGTCATTTTCCTCCACGAGCAGGGTCTGAACTTCCCGGAAGATGGATTGTATGCCCTGGAAAAGACCGTCCATCGCGACCCTGCCTTGGCGGCTGCCATGGTCACGGCATCGCTTGCGGGATGGCGCTACGCCTTTGAACATCCCGACGAGACGCTGGACATCGTCATCAGACAGATGCGCGAGGCGCGAGTGCCCGCCAACCGGGTCCACCAAAAATGGATGCTCGAACGGATGCGGGATCTCTTTAAGCCCGCCTCTCCCCAAGGAACGCCCGGCCTGCTCAATCAACCGGATTACGAGGCCGTTGGCAGCATAATGTGCATCGAGGGCCTGATACACGCTTATCCCGACTACACCGTCTTTACCGGAGGATCCGATGCCGGGGAGAAATAGTATCGTCATCAAGCTCGTCCTGGTGATTGCGCTTTGCAGCTCGCTCATCTTTGCGGTGACGCTCGGCTATAACTATTACAGCTCGCGCACCATCCTCGAACGCGAGCTGGAAAACAACGCGCGCAACCTCGCCCTGTCCCTGGTCCACCGGGTGGAGACGGAACTTGCGGCGGTTGCCAAGGTGACGGCAGGAGTGGCCGTCTCGCTGGAAACCGGCAGGTATACGGAACAGGAACTCCTCGCCCTGATCAGAACGACGGTCGAAAAAAATCCCGAAATATACGGCTCGGGCGTGGCCTTCGAGCCCTATGCCTTCAACGCCGCAACCCGCCTGTATGCCCCCTATTATTATCGAGAAAAAGGCGAGATCGCCTTCAGCCGCCTGGAAGACTCGTATCAATACGTCCCCTATCTGTACTGGGATTGGTACCAGATTCCCCGGGAATTGGGCAAGCTCGAGTGGAGCGAACCCTACTTCGATGAGGGGGCGGGCAATATTACCATGTCGACCTGTTCGGTTCCCTTTTACGGGGAGACCGACGGGACCAGGCAACTCAAAGGGATCGTGACCGCGGATATTTCTCTTGACGCCTTGACCGAACTCATCTCCTCGGTCAAGATTCTCAAGACCGGCTACGCCGCCCTGCTTTCCCGCAACGGCATGGTGCTCGCCCACCCGTTGAAGGACACGGTCATGAACGAGACCTTCTTCAGCATCGCCGAGGCGCGGAATGATCCCTCCCTGCGGAAACTGGGCAGAAAGATGATCCGGGGGGAGTCCGGTTTCCTGCTCTACACCAGTCTGGTAGGGGTCAGGAGCTGGATGTACTACGCACCGGTCCGGGCGACCGGCTGGACGCTTGCCGTGGTCTTCCCCGAGGCGGAGCTGCTCGAAAATGTCACCCAGTTGAGCATGACCATGGCAATCATGGGGTTTGCCGGCATCCTGCTGCTGACCGCGGCGGTGGCCTTCATTGCCGGCACCATCACCAAACCGCTCCGCTCGCTGGCGGCGGCAACCCAGGTGCTGGCTTCGGGAAACTTCGATCTGGAGCTGCCCCGGGTGCGGTCCAATGATGAGGTCGGCGTGCTTACCCATAACTTCCAGGTTATGAAAGAGTCGCTGAAGGAATACATCAAAAATCTGACCGAAACCACGGCAGCCAAGGAACGCATCCAGAGCGAACTCAAGGTGGCCACCGATATCCAGGCCAGCCTGCTGCCTCGCCTGTTCCCGGCCTTTCCGGATCGTCCCGAGTTCGATATTTATGCCTCCATGGATCCGGCCAAGGAAGTCGGCGGCGACTTCTACGATTTCTTTTTTATGGACGAGACCAACCTCTGTTTCCTGATTGCCGATGTCGCCGACAAGGGGGTCCCGGCCGCCCTGTATATGATGGTGGCCAAGACCCTGTTGAAGTCCGAGGGACAGCGGCTGGGAGAGCCGGACCTGATCCTTGCCGGGGTCAACGCCATCCTGGCTGCAGATAACGACAGTTGCATGTTCGCAACCGTATTCTGCGCCATCCTGGATACGGAAACCGGCGAGGTGCGCTTCGCCAATGCCGGACACAACCCTCCGCTGCTTTTCGATTCTCAGGGAATCCGGTATCTTGCCGTGCGACCCGGGTTTGTCCTCGGCCCCATGCCGGATATCGTCTATGCAACCGAACGACTCACCCTGCGGGCGGGGGACACCCTTTTTCTCTATACCGATGGAGTCACCGAGGCGAAAAACCCGGAGGAAGCGCTCTACGGAGAGCCTCGGCTGCTCACGGCCCTGGAGCGGGCTCCCAGGCAAGACCTCACGGAAATGATTCAGTACATCCGCGCCGAAGTGAGGGAGCACGCCCAGGGTGCGCCGCAGTCCGACGACATTACCATGGTGGCGATAACCTACCGGGGCAAGCGGACAGAGCGTTGACCCGTATTCACAACGCATTTGCAATACTAAAGAAAGAGGAAAGGTTGATGACAAGCACCATGTTCAGGACAGTCTGTGTAGGGTTGGTTTCTTTGGCGTTATTGATGGTTCCCGGCTGCAGCAAGCGAGAAAAGATCGCCAAGCTCCAACATCTGGAGGGCAAGGAGTTCGCCGTTCCGACCGGAACCGTTGCCGACAAGCTGGTCCTGTCAAAATTCCCCAATGCAAAGTTCAAGTATTTCAACAGCACGCTTGACGCCGCCTTGGCGGTAAAAGCCGGAAAGGCCGATGCGGTGGCCTATGACGAACCCATTCTTAAAAATATTGCGGCAAAGACCGGCGGACTCACCGTTCTCCCGGAAATGATCACCACTGACCACTATGGCTTCGCGGTCCAGCAGGACAAGCAGAAGCTGAAAAAAACCATGGACCTCGTTATCGGCGAATTGAGAAAAAACGGCACCTACGAGGCCATGATGCAGCGTTGGCTGCCCCCATCGGGAAACCCGGCCGCCATGCCGGAGATCCAATCAAACGGCAAGCAGGGGGTGTTGAAGCTGGGGACTGCCGCGGTAACGGAACCGTTTGCCTTTGTCGACGGCTCACGGAACATTGTCGGCTTTGACATCGAACTGGCCCGCTATATCGCGCAACGGCTTGATATGAAACTTGAAGTGGTCAATATGGACTTTGGCGCGCTTATCCCCGCCTTGATCTCCGGCAAGGTGGATATGATCGCCGCCTGCATCACCATCACCGAGGAACGCCAAAAAAAGGTGCTCTTTTCCGAACCGTATTATACCGGCGGTATTGCCGCCCTGGTCCGAGAATAAGGTGCATCGGGATATCAACCGTCATCACCAAGGCTCAAGAGAGAGGTTCATGAAAAAAGCAGTGCTATTTGCGCTTTCCTGTTTGATCCTGGCCACTGCTGTTACGGGCTATGGGGGAAGTGAAGAAGAAACGAGGGGATTAGAGCAGATTGACGGCCAAAGAATTGCGGTCCTCTCCGGCTCGGCGGGCGATATGGCTGCCCGGAAACATTTTCCCCACGCGGATTTTCAGGTACTAAGCTCTGCGGCGGATGCGGCTCTGGCCATAAAGACCCACAAGGCCGATGCCTTTGTCTATGACAAAAGCGTGCTTTTGAACCTTGTGGAGAAAAATACGGAGCTGATCATTCTTGATAAACCGGTGGACAAACTTGAAGTCGCCGCAGCTATCAAAAAAGAAAATACCGCACTGCTCTCCGCAATCAATGGGGTTTTATCCGATCTGAGCAAGGAAGGCGCTCTGCAAGGCCTGAGGGTGAAATGGGTCGATTCAAAATATGCTGCAACCCCGCAGCTGCCGGCAATCAACAACGCTCGGGCCCAGGGTGTGCTGAAAATGGGGACCTGCGCTAACGTCGAACCTTTTTCGTTTCAGGCCGAGGGAAGAATTACCGGTCTGGATATTGAGTTGAGCCAGCTGATCGGTGAACGTCTCGGCAAAAAAATCGAGATACTCGATATGAATTTCGAAGCCCTGATTCCGGCACTGCAATCGGGTAAAATCGATTTTGCGCTTTCCAATTTCAATGTAACGGAGGAACGGAAAAAATTCATTCGCTTCACCCTGCCCTATATCGAAAACGATATTTCCGCGCTGGTCAGACGTTCCACGACGCCGGGTTCTGCCGGCGCACCGGTCCCCACCGAAACAACAAGCGAAACGGCTGAAAAGGACCGAACCAAAATCACCTCGGTTGCCGATCTCCAGGACAAACGAATCGGGGTGCTGCTCGGCTCGGTTCACGATACCTATGCAACGGAGCACTACCCCAAGGCAACCATCCTCCAGTACAAATCCCCGTCCGACCTGGTGCTGGCGGTCAAGTCGGGTAAGGTTGACGCCGCGTTGTACACCCGGGAAACCTTGGTTGCAATCCTGCGCGACGACAGCGAGCTGGGGCTGGTGGGGGAATCGATCCTGGCCGCACCGATAGGCATGGGTTTTCATCGGGACAACGATCAACTCCGCGAAAAATTCAACCAGTTCCTCCGGCAGATCCGCCAAAACGGGGTCTTCGACGATATGGTCGAACGCTGGATGAAACAGGGCAGCACTCGGATGCCGGAGATTGCCCGGGAAAAATCAAACGGCGTGCTGGTCGTGGGCAATGTCAGCGACAAGGGACTGCCTTTTACCGTGGTCAAGGACAACCAACTCATCGGGTTTGACATTGAGCTCTCGGAACGATTTGCCGCCGATCTCGGGAAGGAAATCAAATTTGCGGACATGGAGTTCGGTAGCCTGATTGCCGCGGTTTCGACGGGCAAGATCGACATGATTGCCAGTACCTTGATGCTCACCGAAGAACGAAAAAAGAAAGTCGATTTTTCAGATCAATATTATGAAATGGGCACCAACGTCTTTGCCCTTAAGGAAAATATTGCCGCCACCGTCACCCCGGCCAAGGCGGGAACCGCGTCCCTATCCTTCATCCAAAGCATTGCCAACAGCTTTCAGAGCAACATCATCCAGGAGGGCCGGTATCTCCTCATCTGGGACGGGTTGAAAACCACGGTGATTATTTCCGTACTCGCCACGGTCTTCGGCACGCTCTTGGGGGCACTGGTCTGCTTCCTGCGGATGTCGAAAAATGCGATACTGAACCTGCCCGCCAAGGTCTATATCTCCATTTTGCGCGGCACCCCGGTGCTGGTGCTGCTCATGCTGATCTTCTATG
>CAIMMA010000094.1 GCA_903842475.1 uncultured bacterium | reverse complement strand
TCGACCAGCGGATTTCCTTTCTCAACCTCCATCTTGGCGAACTCGACGATCAGGATGGCATTCTTAGCCGCAAGCCCGATGAGCATGACCAGACCGATCTGGGCGTAAATGTTGTTCTCAAACGAACCGAAGAGCAGGCCGGTAAAGGCGCCGAATATGGCCACAGGGGTGGCGAGGAGCACCGAGAACGGCAATGACCAGCTCTCATATTGAGCTGCCAGAATCAGGAAGACGCAGAAGAATGAGAAGGCGAAGATCGCCATCGGCGACACGCCCTTCTGGGCCTTCTTTTCCTGGAACGACATACCGCTGTAATCGAAGCCCATTTCACTGGGCATGGTCGCGGCAAAGACCTCCTCCAGAGCTTGCATGGCCTGTGCCGAACTGAAGCCCTGGGAGGCCGTGGCGTTGATCTGGACCGAGCGGTAGAGGTTGAAGCGCGTGGTGAATTCCGGGCCGGTAATGCTGCGGATGGAGGTCAGCGCCGAGAGAGGCACTGACTTACCATCCTTGTTGCGCACATAGAACTGGCCGATGTTGTCGATATTGGTCCGGTATTCCCCTTCCGCCTGGATGTACGTCTGCCACTGGCGTCCGTACTTGTTGAAGTAGTTGATGAAACCGCTGCCCATGAAGCTCTGCAGGACCTTATAAACGTCGCTGATCTCAACCCCCTGCTTCAGCACCTTATCCCGGTCGACATCCACGAACAGCTGCGGCACGCTGGGAAGGAAGGTGGTGGTGACCCGGGCCAGTTCAGGCCTTTTCTTGGCCGCCTCGATGAATTTCTGCGTATTCTCGGCCAGGAAGGCGACGTCCTTGCCGGCCTTATCCTGGAGCATGAAGGTGGCCCCGCCCGAGGTGCCGATCCCCATGATGGCCGGTGGCGGAAACGGGAAGCCGATGGCGCCCGGAAGCCCACCCATCGTTTTCGTCAGCGAGGCCTTGATCGCCTCGTATTGTTCCTCCGGAGCCTTGCGCGCCTTCCACTCCTTCAGGGAGATGAAGAAAAAGGCGCTGTAGGTGTTGGAGACCTGGCTGAGCATGCTGTAGCCGACAATCGTTGAGCAGTACTCGACCCCCGGCGTCTTCATGATGATCTCTTCGGCCTGACGGGCCACTTCACTGGTCCGCTGCAGCGATGCAGAGTTGGGGAGCTGGATTGCGGCGAAGACAAAGCCCTGGTCCTCGTCAGGGAGGAAGCCGGTTGGAATGGACTTGCCCGCCAAACCGGTGAGGATGGTCACGCCGACGAGGAGAAGCAGGCTGGTCTTGCTCTTTCTGATGGCGGTGCCGCAGATTGAAACATAGCCGTCGGTAGCCCGGCCGAAAACCCGGTTGAACCAATCATAGAATTTCTGCAGCGGGCCGGTCCCCCTGACCTTCGGCTTGAGCAGCAGTGCGCACAGAGCCGGTGAGAGGGTGAGAGCGTTAAAGGCGGAGATGATGACTGAAACAGCAATGGTCACGGCGAATTGCTGATAGAGTTGGCCGGTGATGCCCGGAATGAAGGCCGTCGGCACGAAGACCGCCGCCAGGATGATGGCGATGGCGACAACCGGGCCGGAGACCTCCTCCATGGCCCTAAAGGTCGCATCCTTGGGAGACATGCCATGTTCGATATGGTGTTCGACCGCCTCCACCACAACAATAGCATCATCGACAACCAGACCGATGGCCAGCACCATTCCGAAAAGCGAGAGGGTGTTAATGGAGAAGCCGAGCAGCGGGAAGATCGCGAAGGTTCCTACCAGCGATACCGGCACTGCCAGCAGCGGGATGAGGGTGGCCCGCCACCCCTGAAGGAAGATGAAGACCACCAGAATGACCAGTACCAGCGCCTCGAAGAAGGTATGCTTGATTTCGTTGATCCCCTCGGTAACCGCCAGGGTGGTATCCAGAGCCACCGTGTATTCCAGGTCCGGCGGAAAGTTCTTACTCAACTCCGCCATCAGTTTCTTGGCGCCGTTGGCTGATTCAAGGGCGTTGGTCCCTGGCATCTGGTAGAGGGCAACCAAGGCACAAGACTTGCCGTTGAGGCGACTTTCCCATTTATAGTTCTGGGCCCCAAGCTCAATGCGGGCCACGTCCTTGACCCGGACGATGGAGCCGTCCGGATTGGCGCGCAGGACGATGTTGCCGAACTCTTCCTCGCTCTGCAGCCGCCCCTGGGCGCGAACCGTGTAGGTGAACTCCTGCCCATCCGGCACCGGCTGGCTGCCGACCTGTCCGGCCGGGTTGACGGTGTTCTGGGCTTTGACTGCGTTAATGATTTCAGGGATGGTGATGTTGAGCTTGGCCAACTGGTCCGGTCGAACCCAGATGCGCATGGCGTACTGGCCGGCGCCGAAGACCGAGACGCTGGCAATCCCCTTGATGCGGGTCATCTGGTCGTTGATGTTGATGAAGGAGTAGTTGGTCAGAAAGACGTTGTCGTAGGTGCCTTTGGGGGAGGAGAGGGCAAACATCAGCATCGGTGCCGAGGTTGACTTCGCCACGGTGACCCCGTAGTTGTTAACATCGGAAGGCAATTGCGATGCGGCTTGATTCTGGCGCATCTGGGCGAGAATCTGGTCGGTGTTGGCGTCGGTACCCAGTTCGAAGTAATTGTAGAGCGTCATGGATCCGTCGTTGCCGTTGACGGAGTACATGTACTCCAGATTATCAACGCCGGACATCTGTTGCTCAATGGGGGTAGCCACTGACTGCTCCACGGTAACGGCGTCGGCCCCGGTGTAGACGGCATTCACCTGGATCGCCGGCGGGACGATGTTGGGAAACTGGGCGATGGGCAGCCCCGACATGGCCACAGCGCCAAGGATGACCATGAAGATCGAGATGACCATGGCCACGATGGGGCGATTAATAAAGAATTTTGACATGGTTGGCTACCTCTTCTCTGCTGGCGCGGCTGCCTTTGTGGCCGCCGCCTTTGCGGCCGCTTCCGGATCGAAGGGCTGCGGGTTGACCACCATGGCCGGTCTGACCTTCTGAATCCCCTCGGCAATCACGCTTTCGCCGGGTTTCAGCCCCTCACTGATAATCCAGTCGGAGCCAATCCGCTCTCCGACCTTCACCATGCGTATATCAACCTTGTTGTCGCTTCCCACCACGGCCACCAGGTATTTCCCTTGGACATCCCCCACAGCCCGCTGAGGGATAAGGAGCGCACCCTTTTTGACCTCCATCAACGCTCGGATCAGGCCAAAACCGCCGGGACGCAGGATGTTTCCAGGATTGGGGAAGAGGGAACCAACCTTGAGGGTGCCGGTGCCTGCATTAATCTGCCGGTCGGCCAGGGCGATCTTGCCCTTCTCTGGATAGGCACTGCCGTCGGCAAGGATCAATTCAAGGGCGATGTTCTCCACCTGCTGGGACTTCTCCCGCATCCCAAGATACTCCCGCTCACTGATGTTGATGTACGCCTTGATCGGGTTGACAGTGGAAACAGAGGTCAGTTCCTCGGCCATACTCGGACCGACCAGATTGCCCAGCTGGGTTTTAGCAATACCGGCAATGCCGTCAACCGGTGATGTAATTTTTGTGAATTCAAGGTTCAGCTGAGCCTCTTCAACGCTCGCCTGAGCGGCCTCGACAGAGGCCTTGGCGGCGAGCTCCGAGCCGACCGCATCATCAAGATCCTTCTGGCTGACCGCGTTCTTCTCGGCCAACGGCCGGATGCGGGCCAAATTGGCCTTGGCGGTATCGTGGCGCGCCTTTTGCTGGGAGAGTTGCGCCTTGGTTTGATTGAGGGCGGCCTGGAAGGTACGGGGATCGATCTCGAAAAGGACCTGGCCTTTCTTCACCTGTTCACCTTCGCGGTATTTCTGGCTGATCAGGTAGCCGGCGACCTGGGGACGGATGACCGCATTGACCGAACCATCAAGGATCCCGACCCACTCATTATAGATGGGCACATCCTTCTGGACAACAGCGGCAACCTCGACCATTGGAACCTGCGGGGTTTTTGCCTTTTCCCCCTTCTTGCACCCGCTGACAGCCATCGGCATCGACATGGCCATCAGCACCACCAATAGACCGACTGATCGCCGGATAAGCCCTGGCCGTTGCAACCTATTTTTCAACACACTCATATCTCCCCTCCCGTAATGCTGTTCAGTGCAACCAAATTAAGCACGCATTTTTATACAATATAATCAAAATGATAGCAACGAAGAGCCTTGCACCGAGCAGGAAAATGCTGTCAATGGTGCAGACCGCCACCAAAACATAGACAAAACCAATTCTATATCGATAAGTAAATAAATAAAACCATAACCCAAACAACTTTTGCCCCCTAGCAACCTGCTGTTGGTTTCGGTTGCCGATACCCAGGAATCTAACCAGCCCAACTATTGCCGTACCAAACTCATATTCGGCCCTTCCTAGCAATGGAGGGTTTCTAGACACAGGGAAGTATTGTACTTTGATGGGACCAACGCTCCCTATTGATAGAGGCGCCCAGCGTTACGCCACCTGATCGGGATCCTGCCCTGAAGACACCACCGCTCGCCGGGTTGACGAAATGGCAGCTCTGCACCTGTTAATCCAACACCCGGAAAAAACAATGGCTCGATTCCGCCCCGTCACCTTACAGACCTTTATCTCACGCACCCTCACCCTGCGGCTTGCCTGCATGGCCCTGGCCATTGGCCTGGCAACCACTTTGATTGTTTATTTCGTGGAACGTCAGAACCTCCGCAGTCTCGTCGCCGAGGAAACCCTCTCTGAAATACAAATGCTGCTTTCAAGAACCCTGCAAATTACCCGGGAACCGGGCGGTGACCAGCGCGCTGCCTTTCGCCAGGCCCTGGATGAACGTTTATCGGTTCGTCTCGGGCGAAATGACGGCGAATTTGTCTATGTCTGTTTTTATGCCGGCAATAGCCAGGACATTGAAGAGCGGATAGCCACCGACTATGCCTTGATCGACCCGGTGCTCCACTATGTTCGTTCCCATCCCCCGCCTGAACCAGCAACAGGCGGGCACACCGAAGTCCTCATCCTGGGTGGAAAAATACATATCCAGGCTGTGATGCCGATTGAAACCCAGAATCAACAAAATAAATTTACTGTCCGGGCTCTTTTCGCCCCTTCAGAAGCGGCACGAGCGGCTTTCCAGAATAAACTATGGCGAAACGTCGTCCTGGCAATCCTGATTGTACTCGCCACCAGCGGCCTGCTCTACCCGGTCATCCTCCACCTGGTTCGGAAGTTGACCGTCTTTTCCCACGATCTGCTGCTCGCCAACCTCGAAACCCTTTCGTTGCTGGCCAGCGCCATTGCCAAACGTGACAGCGACACCGATGTGCATAACTTTCGGGTCACCCTGTACTCGGTCCGATTGGCCGAGTCCCTGCGCCTGCCGGACAGTGCAATTCAAGCCCTGATTAAAGGTGCTTTCCTGCACGATGTCGGCAAGATAGGTGTCCGAGACGCCATTTTGCTCAAGCCCGGCGGCCTGAATGACGAAGAATTCAGCCTGATGCAGGATCATGTGCGGCATGGGATGGACATCATCAGCGGTTCGGCCTGGCTCGGCGATGCCGCCCCCGTGGTAGGCTCGCATCACGAAAAGTTTGACGGCAGTGGTTACCCCAACGGAACCGCAGGCGAAAGGATTCCGCTGCTGGCACGGATTTTTGCCATCGTCGATGTCTTTGATGCCCTGACCTCCAAACGGCCTTACAAAGAACCGTTGTCCTGCCGGGCCTCCCTGGCGCTACTCGAACAAGGAAGGGGATCCCATTTCGACCCGGTGCTGCTTGACGCCTTTATGCAAATCGCCCCAGAACTCCACCGCGCCCATGCCGGCCGCGACGACCAGGGGTTGCGGGATGAACTGCGGATGGCGATTACCAGATATTTCAGTAACGGAATGATTGTACTGTACTGAACCATACGGCCCCAACAACGGTCTGTCGCCCAACCGTTCGATACCGCCGGGATGAAAAAACGCCGTTGTTGCTTGCTACCGTTACAAAAAATGACTTTTGGGATTAATTCTGATAAAATTATTTATAATTTCCAAAAAACTGCATAATCAGCTTTTGCTTCGGTCGGAACACGTCGAAAGAAGGTCATGGAAAAAGATATCACACCTCCAGATGCATCGCCAAATGCGGCACCTCAGACAGCCGCCGCCCCTGTCCCCCCTAAAGAAGAGGGGCCCCCTAACCTTCTGCCCACCGAATGGCCCCAGACCGCGCATCCGGTTTTTGTAGTGGAGGATAGTTTTTATCGTTCCCGGATGCCGACCCGCCCGGTCCATTGGTCCATCGCCTGGTCCGATCTGATGATGACCATGTTTGTCCTTTTCCTCACCCTTTTTGCCCACCAGCGTACCCATCAGGATATTAATGCCCACGGAAAACCCAATAAGATCGCCGATGAAACCATCCCGGTGCAGACCACCGATGCCAAATCCTCCCTGGTTTTCCATCCGATTTCCCAGGAGGTGACCCACAAAACCAGGGACCAATTACCGGAAGCCCCCCAGCCGCTGCGTGAACAGCCCGGGGCGGATATCCTGATCCGCAACAAGGCGGTGCCGGAGCAGCCCCAGGCCGAGCCCTACCCCCCTGCACCGGAATCCACCAAAGAAACACCCATTGCCGAACCGATACCACTCCGCCCTCAACCGGCCCAGACCCAACCCGCGGCCGCACCGCAAACCCCGGAGCAGAGCAAAGAGCAGCTCAAACGGGAAGAACTGATCACCGGGATTTTCGACCTGTCCAAGGTGACCTTGGCCAACGAGAAGCTGGAACGCTTCGCATCGGTCGAGCTGGTGCCCGACAAGACCATGCGGATCATCCTCACCGGTGACCTGCTCTTCCCTTCCGGACAGGCCGAATTGACCGCCAATGCTAAAGAATCCCTGAAGAAGCTTTCCGGCGTCATCAAGAAAACCCCCTATATGATTAACGTCATCGGCCATACCGACTCCCAGCCGGTGCGCAACTCCCGGTTTCCCTCCAACTGGGAATTGTCGCTGGCGCGTGCCGGGCGGGTGGCCCGTTTCCTCATCGACGACACCAAATTGCCGGCCACCCAGTTCAGCGTTTCCGGATACAGTTCGTACCGGCCGGTGCAACCCAATACCAGTGAAGAAAACCGCAAAGCCAACCGGCGGGTCGAAATCATTCTTTCCAAAGAGCTGCCACAAGCAGAGGCAGCCACACCTGCAAATCTTCAATAACCAGGCGCCATCCATGCAGCGACACAATCGTATCGGACTCTTGCTCTGCACCGCTATTTTTATCGGCGGTTTCCTCTTTAAAGGCAGCCTCAACTACTTTTTCAACATCGCCAGTCTGATGATCGTCGCCGGCGGCAGCGCTATTGCCGCCATCCTCAGCTTCCAGCTCGATCGACTGAAAATCGTTGTTCGAGTCGTCCGCGCCTCGTACAGTTATCAACTGAAATCGGAGGCCGAGATTGTCGACATTCTTATCGACCTTTCGATTAAATCGAGAATGGAAGGGATACTCTCGCTGCAGAAAGACGAAAACGAGACCTCCATCCTTTTCCTCCGTCGAGCGCTCGGCTGTCTGGTCGATAACTACGAACCCCATCAGATCCGCGACATCCTCAACACCGAAATGTATTTTTTCAAGTTACGCAGAGAAGATAGCGAGCGGGTGCTGCGTACCATCGCCGATTTCTGCCCCGCCTTCGGTATCGTCGGTTCCGTCGCCGGCCTGATCCCCATGCTGGCTGGCATCAGCGACACCGACATTATTCTCAAAACCGTGCCGCTGGCCCTCACCTCAATCCTTTACGGGCTGATTTTCGCCAATTTCTTCTTCACGCCCTTTGCCGCCAATCTGCGCGAACGGACCAACCATGAATTGCTGCTGCAAAAAATCATTATGGAAGGGATTATTGCCATTGAAAGCGAATTGAACCCGACCGTGCTGCGCACCAAACTCCTTTCCTTCCTTACCCCTTCCGCCCGCAAAATGGACCTGGTGCCTTTGGCCAGGATTCAGGAACGCTTCCATATCAAAGATGACGACCGTCCAGGGCCCGCAGCCTTTTAGCGGGTGCTCCCCGGACAAGGGTTTTGAAAATCAAGGGTGCAAAATGTCACCGGCCGTGTAATATGCACCATTGCTTCCGGCCGCTCACCCGGCCTCTCACCCCCACACAACACATTGTTTTAATTACTTTTACAGAAAAAAAGGTCATTGTAACCATCCAGTGACCAACCGGTTTCACCCTCAACCCTTCAATTTCCTAGACACCTTTCCATTTTCCAATCTCAGACAATAAACCCCATGACCGCACCCTTTGTTCATCTCCATGTCCACACCCAGTATTCCATGCTTGACGGCGCGATCCGCGTTTCCGATCTCATCCAGCGCACCAAGGAGCTTGCAATGTCGGCGGTGGCGATCACCGACCATGGCGCCATGTACGGGGCGCTCGAGTTTTACGAAAAAGCCAAAAAAGCCGGGATTAGGCCGCTGGTCGGCTGCGAGTTTTACGTGGCGGAAAACGGCATGCATCTCCATGACCGGAATGCGGGGCACAACTTTCACCTGGTTGCCCTGGCCATGGATGCCACCGGCTACGCCAACCTGATGAAGCTCGCCTCCCTGGCCCAGACCAAGGGTTTTTACTACCGGCCGCGGATCGATTGGCCTACCCTCTACCAGCATCACCAAGGGCTGATCGTGCTCACCGCCTGCCTCAAGGGCGAAATCCCCTGGCGGCTGACCCATAACGACCCGGCCGGCGCCAGGGCTAAGGCCCTGGAAATA
The DNA here is from genome assembly GCA_903842475.1 of uncultured bacterium. Taxonomy (GTDB): domain Bacteria; phylum Desulfobacterota; class Desulfobulbia; order Desulfobulbales; family Desulfobulbaceae; genus Desulfobulbus. The sequence goes on along the minus strand of CAIMMA010000094.1, from coordinate 1,636 downwards.
CAATCGGTCTTCGGCGATCGCCTCTATCTGGAGATCCAGGAAAACGGCCTTCCCGAACAAACCATCGCCAACCAGGGGCTCATGGCGCTGGCCGACGAACTGGGGATCAAGCTGGTGGCCACCAATGACTGCCACTACCTGACCCAAGAAGAGTCCTACGCCCACGAGGTGCTGCTTTCCATTCAAACCGGTAAGACCATCAACGACCCCAATCGATTCCGCTTCAACACCGACCAGCTCTTTTTCAAATCCGCCGATGAAATGGCCGCCCAGTTCCATTACTGCCCCCAGGCCCTGACCAACACCCTGGAGGTGGCCGAGCGCTGCAATCTCGAACTCACCTTCGGGGACAATCATTTCCCGATTTTTCCGGTGGCGGAAGGCGAAACCCTGGACACCGTCTTTTCCAAAGCCTGTTGGGACGGCCTGAAAATCCGCCTTGACCACCTCCATGAGATGGAGCAGGTGACCCCGGAACAGGAGACCGCCTACAAGGACCGCCTAACGCTGGAGATCAAGGTGATCCAGACCATGGGATTTTCCGGCTACTTTCTGATTGTCGCGGACTTCATTAACTGGGCTAAGCAGCAAAAAATCCCGGTTGGGCCGGGCCGCGGTTCCGGTGCGGGCAGCCTCGCCGCCTACGCCCTGTCGATCACCGATATCGATCCGATTCCCTATGGTCTGCTGTTTGAGCGCTTCCTCAATATCGAACGCGTCTCCATGCCGGACTTTGATATCGATTTTTGCAAGGACCGACGAGACGAGGTGCTGGATTATGTCCGTCAGCGTTACGGCGGAGATGCGCATGTCGCCCAGATCGTCGCCTATGGATCGATGAAGGCGCGGGCGGTGCTGCGCGATGTCGGCCGGGTGCTGGAGATTCCCCTGCCGGTGGTCGACCGAATCGCCAAACTGGTGCCGGAAGAGTTGAAAATCACCCTGAAAAAGGCGATCGAGAAGGAACCACGCCTGCGCGAGGCCATGAAGGAGGACGGGGTCCGCGAGCTGCTCACCATCTCCCAGACCCTGGAAGGATTGGCCCGGCACAAATCGACCCATGCCGCCGGCGTGGTGATCTCGCCCCGGCCGATGGTGGAATTCCTGCCGGTCTGCGTGGGCCCGAACAAAGAAATCCTGACCCAGTACGACATGAAGTACACCGAGAAGACCGGACTGATCAAGTTCGACTTTCTCGGCCTCAAGACCCTGACCGTGATCGACCGGGCCTTGAAACTGATCGAGTTCGACCTCGGCACCGCCGTCGACCTTCGCAAGATCCCGATGAACGACCCCAAGACCTACGCCCTGCTCTGCCGCGGCGACAGCCTGGGGGTCTTTCAGCTGGAAAGCGACGGCATGCGCGAACTGCTGATCAAGATGCAGCCGGAACAGTTTTCCGACCTGATCGCCCTGGTCGCCCTGTACCGACCCGGGCCGCTCGATTCCGGCATGGTCGACACCTTTGTCGAGACCAAGCACGGCCGCCAGCCCGCCGATTATCCGCTGCCGCAGATCAAGTCTGTGCTCCAGGAGACCTACGGAGTGATCGTCTACCAGGAACAGGTGATGAAAATCTCCAACATCCTCGCTGGGTATAGCTTAGGGGATGCGGATATCCTTCGCCGGGCCATGG
>CAIMMA010000093.1 GCA_903842475.1 uncultured bacterium | reverse complement strand
TCGCCTTACCGGTTGGCACAGCGCAGATCTTCCGACAATAGACAGACCTGGTCAAACGGGTTATCGAACCGGAACGAACCGATTGGGTTTGCATCGAACTTTATAATAAGGGATATGCGCCTTTATTGAGGAAATGCAATTAGAAAAACTTGCTCTTAGACAAGTGATCCGTACGAAGCAACGGTCCACTCTGATGGAGTACCTGATCCTCACTGCTTAAAAAATAACTGGGTTTCCATTGGAGAGCACGCCGGGCACAGAACCACTGCCCAGACCGCCAAACAGGCCATCGATTCGCGCTCGGCGAACGCTCACTTCCTTTGGTTCAGACCTCGGCGGCTGGACCGGCAGGTATTAAATTCTGCACAATTGGTTCAGTTGGCCGTTATGTTCCTGCGCATTATCACCATCCATGAATAAAAATTTTTTATAGGAATTTCCAAATGAACGAATCGACAGATACCGCAATCATCCTGACCAATGGACAGAAAAAAGCTTTGCGGGGATTGGGACACCACCTCGAACCCGTTGTCTATGTGGGTAAGGAGGGGTTTTCGTCCGCCTTGCTCAAATCAATGGAGCACGCACTTAAGGCTCATGAACTGATAAAAATCAAATTAGGGCAGAATTGTCCGGTGGAACGAAACGAGGCCGGGAGTGAGTTAGCCCGACTTACCGGGTCGGTTCTGGTGCAGCTTATCGGTCGGATGATCCTACTCTATCGACCTAATCCCGATTTACCCGAGGGAAAACGACTTTCCGTATAAAGAAATAACAAATGGCCGCAATCAGCAAGTGCTTGCGGCCATTTGAGTACCAGGTGGTTTCGCCGTGAAATATCATTTTGGGATACGTCTCTTACCTGCTGCCCAAGGACCTGTTACAATCACTCCCCAAACAACAGGAACAAACGGGTTTTACGGTTACGCGATTCAGTAAAACTGGTGAGAAAATGCTTAAAGATCACCACGATCAAACAGGTCGCGGCGGTCTTCAACAAACCAATGGATAAATTTCTCCAAACCGTTTTGGAGAAATCGGTCAAAGTCCCACGGATCAGCAGACAACATATTCCGGCAATCTTCTTTGATCGCGTAGGCGTAGGCCTCTTCGAAAGACCCGTCGGCCATGGTAACCTGAACAACAACCCGTTCATATTTGTCGCCTTCAAAGGCATCAAGCTTACCCATAACCTTCTCATCCAACCCCCAATACAGCTTACCCGTGACCAGAGAGTCTTGTTGTGGGATAATTCCAGGATACTCTGAGGCACGGACACGAAATCTCGCCCAGTTATTCAGCACGGCTTCTTGACCGGAAAAGGCCTGGCCGGTCACGGCCTTCATAACAAGTGGCGACTGCAATGTTCCGTAACAAAATAACGCTCTTTTTTCCATTGTTCTACCTACCTGATAATTCAATATCTTTTCTAGAGTACCTGCAGCCTGGACGTTCAGAGAAGATTGTCCGGACAGTGTGGCCAGATTGTCTTTTTTCTTTTCAACACCCGCTCACCACCACGCAGCACCTGACAAGGGGCGGGCCTATACCCCGTTTCACTTGATAACGATGTGCAGTTCCATGGAACCATCGTGGCGGTCGACGATACCCTTTACTGCCATTGCGTTAGGATACCCCTTATCCTTCTCGAAAAACGTTGGCAGCCACCGGATTTCAAATCGACAATCGATTAAAATACTCCACTGTCATAATTTTTCCAAGAACAGAAGCGAGAAAACAAAGAAATTTTACAGGCTATACACATCGGAAAAAACCGGTGAAAACTAGTAGATGTTACAAACCATAGCGAGCTGTTAAATGCCCCCCACACACAGGTATTCATTGCCAACAAAATCAATCCGCACCTCTACCTGGACGTGTCGGCAAATCAAGACGTCAGTTAAATAGCCGAGGAAATTAACCACCAATCCCCTCCAGAGTAGCATTCAAGCCTCGTTTTGCAGATATTCCTGCAAAACTGCATCAACGCAGGGTCTGGTCAAGAAATTCGGCAAATCGCTTCCAGGATTGGGTATCTGCATCTTTACGATAACGATCAGTACCAAACACACTGAATGCATGGGGCGCTCCGCCATAGGTAATCATTTCGTGCGGCAGGCCCCCCTTTTCCAAGGTTTCAGCCAGCGCAGCAAACTCTTCCATGGACACGGAGCGATCCGCGGTTCCATGAAAAATCAAAATTTTGCCCTTAACGGCCTGATAATCCTGCCCATCAGGGGTCTCCAATCCGCCATGAAAGGAAACAAACCCCTTGAGATCGGCACCGGATCGGGCCAGTTCCAAAACCGCGGCCCCACCGAAGCAGTACCCCATGGCAACACCGTTGGCTACATTGCCGCCCTGCGTTCTCGCTGCCTCGAGACCGCCACGTAGCAGGGAACGCAGGCGCTGGCGGTCATTATACAAGACACTCGTCGCCTGTTTTTTCTCTTCGATGGTAGTTGGACTAACGCCGGCGCCGAAGAGATCGACCGCAAAAACCGCATATCCTAACCCGGCGAGCATTTCCGCCCTTTTAATTTCATAACCGGTCAGACCATCCCAATCATGAACGAGCAAAATTAATGGTGCTTGCGGGATCGGGCTCAGGAAAAAGCCTTCAAAGGTTTCACCCTGCACCTGATATCGTACCGGACCATTGGCGGCTGATACGTTACAGACGGTCAGCAAGAACAACAAAAATGAAAGGTGAAAATACATGCCACACCTCCTACGGTCTGAAGAAAAAACAGCAACCCAACG
>CAIMMA010000092.1 GCA_903842475.1 uncultured bacterium | reverse complement strand
TCGTCAAAAACCGGTGAGATGGTGGCCTCTTCGGTATAGAAGGTTTCGTCTTTTTTCTTGTTAACCACGCGACCGGCCCAGGTTCGGCCGCTGGTTATGGTCTCCCACAATTCTTCGTAGAAGGCCTCGTCGTGCTCGCCGCTTTTGAGGAAGCGCGGGTTTTGGTTGAAGACCTCCTTGATGGTATAACCGGTCACCCGGGTGAAGGCCGGGTTGGCGTACTGGATATCGCCCTGGGCATCGGTGATGACAATGACCTCGCCGGCATGTTCGATGGCCACCTTGAGCCGTTCCAGGTCTGCCTCCGCCTGTTTGCGCTGGGTGATATCGCGGGTGATAGAAATGATGTGGGGAACAGTATCCAGCAGGAGGGGCCGCGCCGACAACAGGCCCGTTCCCAGGCTGCCGTCCTTGCGGCGGAACACGGACTCGAGGTTTTCGCAGTAGCCGCGCAGCTGCAGGGCCTCGACCATTCGCTGCCTGTCGGCGGGATTGTGCCAGAGGTTGAGCTCAAGCGTGGTTTTTCCGGCGACATCCTCGCGGGTGAAACCGGTCAGATCGGTAAAGCCCTTGTTAATCTCCACATACATGCCGTCCTCAAGACGATTGATGTTGACGGCGTCCGGGCTTGCGGCAAAGGCCAAGGTAAATTTTTCTTCGCTTTCCCGCAGGGCCTGTTCCGTTCGTTTGCGTTCGGTGATGTCCCGATAAATTGACTGGTACGAACCGTCGGGCATCATCTTGGTGCGGATCTCAAAGGAGATCTCTGAACCGTCCGGGCGCCGCAGAGACCGCTCGCTGATGACGGCTTTTCCCTGTTGCAGCAAGTCAAAACGAAAGGGGGCCGCTGCCATGCTTTCTTGGGTAAAGGGCAGTTCGCTGATGTGCTTGCCGGTAAATTCGCTGCGTTCCATACCAAGCATGGCGCACATGGAGCTGTTCCCTTCAGTGATGATTCCTTCATGCGTGCCCAGGAGGATGCCGTCGACTGCCAGTTCGATCAGGGCACGATACCTCTCCTCGCTCTGCCGAACTGCAATCTCCGTCTGATTGGCCGCCGTCATGTCAAAGGCCGTGAAGGTGACGCCTGCAGCCAGGTCTTCGGAATGGATGGGGGTGGAGCAGAGGAGGATATGGAGAATGTTGCCGTCCTTGTGTTGCCAGCGCGTTTCAACCGCGCCCGTTCCTTGCGTGCTGATCTGGTGGTATTTTTCGGTCCCGACAGTCTCGTAGTCAGTGTCGCTGGGATAGAGAATGCGGGCGTCGCGGCCGATGAGCTCCTCTCGAGCGTACCCGATCATGGCGCAGAGGCGGTCGTTGACCGTCACGATGATGCGGTTGCTGACCACCCCAATCCCGACAGGTGCGGCCCGGAAAATGCTTGCGAGGTAGTGCTCATTTGCCTGCAGGGTCGCCTGTGATCGCTCAAAACGTGCCATTTCCCGGCGAGACAGGAGAAAGAGAAACAGCGAGGTCGCTGTAACAAAAAACCATCCTTTGAAGGTTTGGGCGTGGGATACGGATTGGGCGTCCTCAAAGAGCAAGAGAATGGCTTGGTCCGAAAACCAGATCCACAAAAGAGAGAGGCCCAGGTACAGCAGGGTTGTTTTAACGGCAATTATGCTGGGGGGCGACAGGGAAAAAAAGGTGTTCATCCGGGGTTTGCCTGGGAAAGGGTATGAAAAGGGAAAAAACGATCGCGCTGGCGCCGAAGTTTTTTCGGGCAGCATCCTACCCTAAGAGAATCTAAAAGTATAGGTTTTCCAAGTCTAGTAGGCGTTCTCGTATACCACCGCGTGGCCGGAATCATGCGGCCT
>CAIMMA010000091.1 GCA_903842475.1 uncultured bacterium | reverse complement strand
TCCAGCGCCGAGGCAAGGTCGTCGCGAATGGACAGTATTTCCGGCTGCCGCGCCAGCAGGGCATTGAGCAGAAACCGGCCTTTTTCCATCGGAAAGGCGGTGGTCAACCGTTCGATGGCGCCGACGATCCGGGTGGTCCCGCGGCAAACCGCCTCCTGGGTTTTTCCCGACAACTCGGCGAGTGCGCTGCGTTCGACGTCTCCGGTGAGGTCAATCACCTGGTACCTGGAAAAGGTGTAGCCGAAAAAGGTGGTGGCCACCGATTCGATATGATGGGCTTCGTCAAAAATAACCGTCTCGTAGCGCGGCAGCACCTCGCCGTGACCGTTTTTACGGATGGCCAGATCCGAAAAGAGGAGATGGTGGTTGACGATCAGCAGGCGGGTGGCCGCGGCATCCCGGCGCAGCCGGTTGAGGAAGCAACCCGCGGCTTCCGGACAGGTGGCGCCCAGGCAAAAGTGCGAGAGACAGCAGATTTTCTGCCAGAGCGGCGAGGAGGCCGTCATCCAGTGCAACTCGGAACGGTCGCCGTGGACCGTTTCCCTGATCCATTGCTCCATGGTGTCGCCGGCGTCGTGGTCGAACAGGTCGGTTTGCCGTCCTGTCTGCAGCTGCCGCCAGCGGTAGAGGCAGAGATAATTCTGTCGTCCTTTAATGCAGAGGGCTTTGAGGTCGGGATCGATAAACTGCTGGATCAGGGGGATCTCACGCTGCAGGATCTGGTCCTGGAGATTGCGGGTATTGGTGGAAACCACCACCCGTGCTCCGCTGCGCACCGCAGGGATCAGGTAGGCCAGCGTTTTACCCAACCCGGTCTCGGCTTCAACCACCAGGCAGGAGGCCTGGTCAGGCTGCTGGTCGCTATGATCCTGGCCAAGCAGGGCTTCGACGGCCTCCGCCATGGCAAGCTGGCCGGGGCGGGACTCATACCCTTCGAGATGGCGGGCCAGGATGCCGTCTGCTCCGAAAATGTCATGCATGCCGGGACATGCCAAGGATATCGCGGACTATCTCCGCAACCTGGGGGGAGGCATCCGTAACCAGCGGGTGGAGCGGGGCCAGGGCTGCTTCGGTGCCGATGATTCCGAGTACGCTGGCGGCTTCGCCCCGGACCCAGTCGACGGGATGGTGCAGTTGCGCCGCCAGGGAAGGGATGGCCAGGGAGGTGTGCTCCGGACAAAGCGCGGCGAGATGCTCAAACAGCACACTAACCCCCAACCGCACGGCAAATCGTTCGTCGGTCAGCAGCAGGCCGGTCCAGCTGTAATAGGCGGGTTCCTGCCGGAACATGGCCACGATATTGTCCACATGCCCCAGAGCCAGAAAATCAGCGATCACCTGTTGGAGTTCGGTGTCGCTCACGGTCCGGGCTGGATTCGGGTTGGTAGGCTGCATCATTGGCAACAAAGAGAAATAAAAGCAAAAGGAATGATCCTGGTGCATACCATGGCCGGGAGTCGGAGGCAATCCGGAAGGCGATACTCCTGTTGCTTGACAGCGATTTTCATCAGAGGTAGAACTGGAAATCACTATTAACGGTGTATCGAACCGATACTTTCACCCAGGCGTGCCGCGTATGATGAACCAACGGTTTACCCCTCCCGCCCCAACGATTGCCGACCATGAGCTGCTGGAAAATGACGAGGTCATCGTCATCGTCGATGATTTTGCCGATATCGTCGGATTGCTGCAGGAGTTTCTCGAACAGGAGGGCTTTCCGGTGGTCATTGCCGGGTCGGCCGAGGCGTTGCGCCAGCAGTTGACCCGGCATACGGTGGCCCTCGCTCTCCTGGATATCGGGCTGCCCGACGCGGACGGTATTACCTTGCTGCCCGAATTAAAACAAAATTACCCGGATCTATCGGTGATCATGCTGACCGCGGTCACCGATCTGCAGACCGCGCTGCTTTGTCTGCGCTACGGCGCCGATGATTATCTCGCCAAACCGGTGCATTTCACCGATCTGCTGGCCACGCTGCGCAGGGTGTTGGAAAAACGGCGATTGACCATCCGGAACCGGCAGTACCAACGGCAGATCGAGCAGGCAACCTTCCGGATTCGCCTGGCCCATGACTTGGCGATGAAAATGAATACCGCCTATCTGAGCATGATCGAACTCGATGGTATGCTTCAGGCCATCCTGGTGGGGATCACGGCCGCCGAAGGGCTTCAATTCAACCGGGCCTTTCTCGCCCTGTTCGATGCAACCGGGACAACGCTCCAGGGATGCCTCGCCATCGGGCCCGGACAGCGGGAAACTGGCGGGGAGGTCTCCGCCGATACGCCTGGTCAGGGCGCGGCATTGCCCGACCAGCCGCAGAACCTCGCAGACAGAAAAACCGGCAACGATGCCGAGGTCAACCGGATCGTCCGCGCTCTGGAGGTCGAAGCCGCCGATACCGACCATATTCTTATTCGGGCGGTGCAAAATCGCCAATCGATCAATGTGGTCAATGGCCAGAGTGAGGTTCCGGTTTCGCTCGAACTGCTGGGATTGCTGCAGGAAGACACTTTTGTGGTGGTACCGCTCTATTCACCCAGCAGGGCGCTGGGGGTGATCATTGCCGATCATTTCGTCGATCGGGCTCCGATCGACGCGGAGCGTATTCAGGCCTTGGAGAGTTTTGCCAGCCAGGCCAGTCTGGCCATCGAGCATTGCCATCTCTATATGGCCATGCAGCATAAAATCAAAGAACTGGAGGACGTTACCAGCGAGCTCGAGAAAAACAAGGATCTGCTGGTGGAAACCGAGCGTTACTCCGCCATCGGTCATATGGCGGCCCAACTGGCCCATAACATCAGAAATCCGATCACCGCCATCGGCGGCACGGCCCGGCTGCTCGCCCGGAAAATCGACAACAAGGAGTGGCTGCAGTTCCTGGGCATGATGGCCAGCGAGGCTGAAAAAATCGAAAAAATTCTGGAAGACCTGTTTGCTTTTGTCGATCAGGTGAAACCGGTTTGTGTGCGCACTCCGCTGTTGCCGTTGATTCGCAAGGCTTTGCTGCTCCATTTCGGCTCACTGCAGGATAAGGGCATACGCCAGACCATGCGGTTTTCGGCAGCCGATCCCATCGTCGAGGTCGATCCCCGGTTGCTGCAGCAGGCGTTGGTGCATCTGATCCGCAACAGTGTCGAGGCCATGGCCGGGGGCGGCGAACTGACCATTGAGGTGCAATCCGAGGAAACGCAGGTGCGGATCAGTATCCGCGACACCGGTCAAGGGCTGGGCGAAGTTAACCTTGAACACGCCACCGATCCGTTTTTCACCACCAAGATCATTGGTACCGGCATGGGCTTAACCCTGGTCAAGCGGATCGTCGAGGATCATGGCGGCAGCCTGAACTTGCGCAACCGCAACGACGGGCATGGGGGGATGGAGGCCGTTATTGTGCTGCCGATTGCAAGTGATTGACGCGGAAATCGTTTACGGGCCGTGGGGAGTGTGAGCGCGGAACAGTGCCTGGTAGTGTTT
>CAIMMA010000090.1 GCA_903842475.1 uncultured bacterium | reverse complement strand
TTTTTCTCCGAGATTGGCCTGGTCGAGATGATTTTTCAGTTCAACCTTGGCCTCCCCTGGACCAAAAATCAACAGGTCTTCGACGCCGCGGAGGGCCGCCGTTACCTCGGTGTAATACTGGTCGAGCTGGCCGGTTAACTTCCGTTCCCGGCTCGTATCGGCTTGCACCAGCTGCGCTTCATAGGGTTCCGTCGACCGGGCACCGGCAGCACGTCCCGGATGCTTCTCAACATTGGATAGGATCTCCACGGTCTCTTCCCCCCGGGGGGTAAGGATCATGATCACCGCCTTCCGATGATCGATCCATAAACCTGCATTCATTTTCATATAAGTCTCCTGTTTTGGTTACGTTACGTTGCGTTTATTGATAGCGTCAAGATCGTTGCCAGAGGATCTGCGCCGCCTCCAGCGGAACCGCAACGCGCTCGCGGCACGGGATAATCCGGGCGGTATAATCGGCGGCGGGGCGGGCGGCGGGCACAACCGCGCTGTACACGTAACCACCCAACGCCCCCACCAGCTCACGGATTTGCTGCATCTCCCGCCGGACCGGTCTGCCGCCGCCGAGCCCATCCGCATAGAGCTCCACTTGCACCATCGCCGGGTCGAGATCGTTGAGATAGACCTGCACCTCATACCGGTGGAACTCGCCCTGGGTTGCCACGTTCACTTCCCCGAAACGCAGCGTGGCCCATTTTTGATCCAGCCTGCGCTGCCAGTCGACGAGGTCCCTGCCGATGGCGCCGTTGTCGGCCGTGCGCCCATGGTAGGCGGCGGCAGCCGGGAGGTAGTGTTGCTCGGTGTATTCCTGCACCGTGCGGGTGACGGAAAATCGCGGGGTCAACCGCGCCATGCTCGCGCGCATCCGGGCCACCCAGGCGGTGGGAACGCCTTGCTGGTCGCGGTTATAGAATTCGGGGACCACCGAACGTTCAAGCAGATCGTACAGCATCTCGGCCTCGGCGGCGTCCCAGGCCGGATCATCGCCATGTTCCTGACCGTCCCCCAGGGCCCAGCCCAGATCCGGAGTGTAGGCTTCGGCCCACCAGCCGTCCAGCACCGAAAGATTGAGGCCGCCGTTCACCAGCACCTTCATGCCGCTGGTCCCGCAGGCCTCCCAGGGCCGCCGCGGGGTGTTGATCCAGACATCCACCCCCTGCACCAGATGCTTGGTCAGATGCATGTCGTAGTCACTGAGAAAGATCACATGCAGGCGGGTTTCAGGCCGACGAATGAAACGAATCCATTCCTGGATCATGGCCTGGCCGGCCAGATCCGCCGGATGGGCCTTACCGGCCAGGATGAGCTGCACCGGATGCTCACGATTGGTCAGCAGACGGATCAGTCGCTCCGGGTCATGCAGCAGCAGGTTCGGCCGCTTGTAGGAGGCGAAGCGGCGGGCAAAGCCCAGGGTTAACACATTGGGATCAAAGATATGATTGACCCGTTCAATCGCCTTGGACGAAGCCCCGGCACCGGCCAGCTGCAGGGCCAACCGTTCACGGGCGTAGGTGACCAGCGACTTGCTGGCGGCAATGCGAAATTGCCAAAGGTCGACGTCCGCAATCCGCCCAATATCCTGCTCAAGGGTTTCGGTCATCCCCAACCAGCGGCATTTTCCACAGGCATTCGTCCACAGATCATCTGCTGGGGCCGAGTCCCAGGTCGGCATGTGGACGCCGTTGGTCACATGACCTACCGGGATTTCATCAGACGGCCAGAGGGGAAACAGGGGCGCAAAGATCTGCCGGCTGACTTGGCCATGCAAGCGACTGACGCCATTGACCGCCCCGCTGCCCCGGATGGCCAGATAGGCCATATTGAAAGGCTCTGAGGTGTCGTCAGGATTCCGGCGGCCCAGCGCCAGCAGATCGTAAAGGCGCAGCCCGAGTCGCTGCTCGGCATAAGCGCCGAGATATTGTTCGATGAGCGGAGGCGCAAAACAATCAAAGCCGGCGGGCACCGCGGTATGGGTGGTAAAGATATTCCCCGCCCGGGTGGCGGCCAGCGCCACGTCAAAGGGCTGGGCCGTCGTCTGCATGAAACCGGCGGCGCGTTCGAGCACCGCAAAGGCGGCGTGCCCTTCATTGAGATGACAGACTTCCGGGTGGAGGCCAAGGGCGCGCAACAGCCGCCAGCCGCCGATCCCCAGCAGCAATTCCTGCTTGAGACGCAACTCCGATCCACCGCCATACAACTCGCTGGTGATGCCTCGATGCGTCGGAAAATTAGCGGCATCGTTGCTGTCGAGCAGATACAGCTTCACTCTCCCGACCTGGACCTGCCAGGCCCGCAGCCAGACCGAGTAGCCGGGCAAGGCAATCTCCAAGCGCAACCATTCACCGTTGGCCTGCCGCAACGGGGTGATCGGCAATTGTCCGGGGTCGTTATAGGGAAAGAGGGCCTGCTGCGCCCCGTCCTTATCAATAACCTGCCGAAAATAGCCTTGTTGGTAGAGCAGGCCCACCCCGACCACCGGCACGCCCAGGTCGCTGGCGGCCTTGAGTTGATCGCCGGCCACATTGCCCAGGCCGCCCGAGTAGATGGGCAACGCTTCGCTCAACATAAATTCCATGCTGAAATAGGCCACGCCGGTCAAGGGTGCCTGCGCATGCTGCTGCTGAAACCAGGCAGGCGCGGCCACCGACTGCCGCCGGGTCTGCACCAGATGGTCAACCTCCTTGCGGAAAACCGGATCGGCCAAAACCCGCTCGATCCGGTCGCGCGAGACCGTCTGCAGAACAACCCAGGGATTATGGGTGATTTTCCAGAGGGTGGGGTCCAGCTGCCGCCACACTTCGTCGGTGCCGTGATCCCACGACCAGTGCATATCCAGGGCAAGCTCAGCCAGGCTGTCGAACCCCTCGATTTCGGTGGGCAGCAGATTGTACATCGGATGGCTGACACGGGTTTGGCTGCTCATTTTGACGCTCCTGAAAAGATCTTCGACAACGACTCAGCGCTCCAGTTCGTCGGTTTCGACCGGGCCGGGCTCTTTCTTCACCAACAGGATGGAACACGGCATTTTCCGCAGGATCTCATCATTGCTGCGGCCGAAGAGCAAATGCTCCAGGCGTCCCTCCGCATGCGCCAGCAGAATAAGGAGATCGATCTGTTTCTCCTGGATAACCTTGAATATTTCGGCTGCAGGCGCGCCCTCCCTGACCAATTCCTTGACCGTCAATCCCTGGTCATTCTCAGCGGCTATGGTGGCGGTCAGGTTTTTTTGTATTTCCAGGAGCAGCCTTTGGTGCTCTTGCTCTTTATATCCGTCCAGACTGCTGGAAGAATCATCCGCCACATGCAGTACATACAATTCCGCTCCATATTTCCTAGCCAGCGAAATTCCATAATGCACCCCTGTTCCGCAGTATTTGGTATCCCTGCTCACCACCAGAATCCGATTAATATCTTCCATGCATGCCCTCCGTCTGATTGATTGCTTTTGGCAGCCGAGTATGCTCGGTCACCATTTTCCGGCCTTACTTGTCACCGCCACCCCTTACCTCGACAATGGCCGGCGCAATGTCGGGTCAAGTGGAAAAACTCCAAACCCTCTCAGCGACTACTCAGTATCAGTCAAGCAATCCATGCGCCGTTTTTCATTCCCAGGTCATAATTCGCATGTTGCTGATATACAGTATATATTTGAAAAATAATTCCAGATTTACAATAAATAATCCCCTGGAAATAGGTCATATCTAATCGTTGGTCATATATGACCGATTTGATTAGC
>CAIMMA010000089.1 GCA_903842475.1 uncultured bacterium | reverse complement strand
CCGTGGCCCATGGTCTGGCCAATGGTCGGCAACTGCTCGACCAGATCAGAGACGACAAACAGAACGGGCGAGCGCCGCGCTATCATTTCATGGAATTCATGGCCTGTCCCGGCGGCTGTATCAGCGGCGGCGGCCAGCCGAAGACCTCGGTGCCGCCAAGCGACTGGGTGCGTCAGGAACGGTTGAAAAGCATCTATGCCATTGACGCCAAACTCTCCAATAAGCGTCTGAGTCACGAAAACAAGGAAGTGATGGATCTGTACGCCGATTATCTGGGCAAACCCAACGGCGAGCTGGCCCACCAACTGCTGCACACCACCTATACCGACCGCAGTGTGCATCTGACTGCCAAGAACAAGGCGTGAGCCGGAACAAGAGAGAATGAGCTATGTCTAAAGGAGTGCTGGTCGATATCACCAAATGTTTTGGCTGCGGTGCCTGCACCGTTGCCTGCAAACTCTGGAACGAAAAGAAATACGACGAGGTCAACAAGCCCACCCTGGGCGATAAGGCGCAGTTGGTGGATATCAACTGGACGGTGGTCAGCAAGCACGACGTCACCGATGCCGGCGGTCAGAGCGCCTGGCGTTTTGCCAAGAAACAGTGCCTGCACTGCGTCGACCCGGCCTGCGCATCGTCCTGTCTGGTCGGGGCTCTGCGTAAATCCCCTGAAGGGCCGGTTACCTACCACCCGGATCTCTGCGTCGGCTGCCGTTACTGCATGGTGGCTTGTCCTTTCAATATTCCCAAATACGAGTGGGAAAAGAGCTTTCCCAAGGTTTCAAAATGCCAGATGTGCTCCTCGAGGGTGGCTGCCGGAGAGCAACCTGCTTGCATTGCGGTCTGTCCCAACCAGGTGATGCATTTCGGCGACCGCGATGCCTTGCTCAAGGAGGCGCACCAGCGAATAGCGGCGGAACCGCAGCGTTATATCAATCATATCTTCGGCGAAACCGAGGTCGGCGGCACCGCCTGGATATACCTTTCCGATCAACCGTTTGACCAACTCGGTTTTAAAACGGCAGTGCCCAAGGAATCGCTGCCGGCCTTCACCTGGCAGATTCTCAGCAAACTCCCGATGATTCTGGTTGCCTGGACAACTATTCTCTCCGGCATTTATTTATTCAACAAACGCCGTAACGCTTTGGCAGACGGTAAACAAGACAGCAAGGGAGGGCCGCAGGCATGACTATCAACGGTAAAAGGATCACCTTTAAAATGACCCCGTTTCGCCTGGTGTTGATCGCATTCTCGATTGTATTTGTGGGGATCGTTATCTATCGTCTGGTCACCGGGTTGAAACTGACCAACCTCAATGACGCCTGGCCCTGGGGCCTTTGGATCTTCATCGATGTAAAGCTGGGGGTGGCCCTAGCTGCCGGAGGGTTTACCACGGCCGGCATCTATTACGTGTTGGGCGTCAAAAAAGTGAAATCCGTGGTCAAGCCGGCGATCCTCACCGCCTGGCTGGGCTATTGTCTGGTCGGCTTCGGCTTGCTCATGGACCTGGGGCGCTGGTACGGCTGGTGGCATCCTATCTTCAGCTGGGGCGAACACTCGGTCATGTTCGAGCTCTACATGTGCGTTTTGCTTTATACTATTGTTCTTACTTGTGAGTTTGCCCCTGTTCTTTTCAAGGGCATCGGTCTGGTGAAAGTGTCCACCTTTTTCACCAGCCTGACGGCCCCCCTGGTGATTGGCGGCATTGCGCTTTCAACCATGCACCAAAGTTCGCTCGGTTCGATGTACGTGCTGACGCTGGGCAAGCTCAACGAGTTGTGGTGGACCATGCTGCTGCCGATCCTGTATTACACCTCGGCGGTGGCCGTCGGTCCGGCGATGGTCACCTGCGAGACCGCGCTGGCCGGTCGATTTTTCGGTCATGACTGGGACAGCGAGGCCATGACCTATCTGGCCAAATGGTCGGGCTATATCATGAGTTTCTACGCGCTGGTCCGCTTTACCGACTTGGCATTGCGGCATCAGCTGGGCGCCTTGTTCGCCTTTGATACGGTCAGCCTCATGTGTCTGCTTGAGTTGGGCGTGGGCACGGTTTTGCCGCTGGCGTTTTTCTGGGGGTACAAGCTGAGCGGCAAGATCATGACTCAGAAAATGATCGTCCGCAATGCGGTGCTCCTGGTGCTGGGGGTTGCCCTCAATCGCGGTAACGTGGTCTTTACCGGCATGGCCAAAGCTGCTGGTGAATATTATTTCCCGTCGGTCGGCGAGTTGGTGCTTTCCACCGGGCTTATTTCGGTGGGGATCTTGATATATCTGTTCATTGTCGAAAATTTTGATGTATTTCCGGCCCACGGCCATAAAGCCGCGGTGATCGCAAATCCGGTAATTGCGGATAACGCGTCTTGCGCTCAGACCTGATCTGCTTGCCATTCGACCGTTTCGAGCCTAGTTTTAAACAAGGGTCGGAGCCAAGGTGGAATACCTGGGCCGGTCGTGGTCAGTTGAAAAGAACATCCGCCGTGCTGGCTTTGTTGGGCACGGCGGTCGCCCTCTGATTTTCGATACCAAAGAGCTGCTGGCCATACATGGTGTTTCGCCCTTTGCTGGGCTGACAGCCGACGAGTGGGAGGTCACTCAATGCTGATAGAGAATATGGAAATTGAAGAGTTTATCCGTCCCGACGCGATCGAGGCGATGTTGCTCCAGGCGCAAAAGACTCCGGAGCGCGAAATAGAGGCAATACTCGACAAGGCCGCCGATTTCAAAGGATTGACCCACCTTGAGGTAGCGAGCCTGCTGCGGATGGACGACAAGCATCTGCCGCGGCTTTTTCAGGTGGCTCGCAGCATCAAGGATGAGATTTACGGTAACCGCATCGTCATGTTTGCGCCGCTTTATGTCAGCGATTTTTGTGTGAACCGCTGCGCGTATTGTTCGTATAACGATTGTCATAGTTTCAAGCGCCGAAAACTGACCATGGAGCAAGTCAGGGACGAGGTCATCGAGATCGTGGGCATGGGCCATAAGCGGTTGGCGCTCGAGGCCGGGGAAGACGATATCAACTGTCCGCTTGATTATATTCTCGACTGCCTGCGCACGATCTATCAGACCCAGGCCGACCTCTCAGGTGAAATCCGTCGGGTCAACGTCAATATTGCCGCCACCACCGTTGATAACTATCAAAAACTCAAGGATGTCGGTATCGGCACCTATATCCTGTTCCAGGAAACATACCATCAGCCTTCTTACGAGCAATACCATCTGAACGGCCCGAAAAAGGATTACTGGTACCACACCACGGCTTTTGACCGGGCGATGGCCGGTGGCATTGACGATGTCGGTGCCGGGGTACTATTCGGGCTCCACGACCCGTATTTTGAGGCGTTGGCCATGGTGATCCATAACGAGCACCTCGAAAAGACCTATGGGGTCGGTTTTCATACCATCTCGGTGCCGCGCATCCGCCCGGCCGCCGGGGTGGATATGAGCGCTATTTATCCCAATATTCCCAATGACGAGACCTTCAAGAAAATCGTGGCGGTGCTCCGGCTGGCCGTACCCTATACCGGGATGATCATCTCCACCCGTGAAAGTGCGGCCATGCGCAAGGACCTGCTCGACTGCGGCATCACCCAAATGAGCGCCTGCAGCGCCGTTGGGGTAGGGGGCTATATGGCGGAGAAGCGGCGCCGGGAGACCGGTGCAATCGATCCCACCTTGACCGCGCAGTTCGACAAGAACGACGAGCGGTCAGCAGACGAAATCATTGCGTGGCTGATGGAAGAAGGTTTGGTGCCGTCCTGGTGCACCGCCTGTTATCGTTCAGGCAGGACCGGCGACCGGTTCATGGCGCTCGCCAAAAGCGGTCAAATTAAAAATGTCTGTCATCCCAATGCGCTTATGACTCTATCGGAATACCTGGAAGATTATGCTTCGCCTGAGGTCAAGGCCATGGGCTATGGATTGGTGGATCGTGAACTGGAAAAGGTTCTCGAAGCAGAACATCGCCAAAAAGCCCGCGAGAATGTTGAAATGATTCGCAACGGCAAGGCACGGGATCTTTTTTATTGAGCGCGACCCAGGCTTAAACAGCAAACCAAAAAAACGACGGCCTTCGGGATATCCTTCCGAAAGCCGTCGTTTTTTATTGGGCCGCTTGTCGTGGGAGGGAGCACGATATGCCAATATATTAATCCGTTGCCCGATCATTCATGGGAGCTGCCGGATAGGCTGTCCCATGACGGGCAATCAGGGGGTTCCGCATGTTCAGGCAGGTTCTAACCTGCGACAGTCTTGTGCACAGTGGAGGCTGACTCAATTGCTGACGATGGGCCGATGGTACAGGGGGACATAGGGTTTGCCCCCCCCCAAAAAAAAAGAACTCGCCGGAGCTGGGCCGGCGAGCTGACCATCGATTGTATCGCGCTGCGGCCGAATAGGTGTCAAAGTTCGGCGGTAATCTCGATCTGTTTAACTGCACCTTGGGGCAAGGCTTTGCGCGGCATGGTCACCGCAAGGACGCCGTTTTTTAAAGCTGGCCTTGATGGCATCCTGATTGACATCGTCAGGCAGGGTAAGCACCCGCTGGAAGGAGCCGTACGTGCGTTCGATCCGGTAGTAGTTGGTTTCTTTTTCTTCTTTTTCCTGCTTTTTTTCACCCTTGATGGTCATGACGTTGCCGCTGATGTCCACGGACACCTCTTTTTCGCTGACCCCGGGAATTTCGACGGTGAGCAGGTATTCTCCCTCGGCGGCGCTTAAATCAATTTTCGGTTTTAAAAATCCCGATTCTTCAAGCGAGGGGAACAGGTCTGCGCCACCCATGGAGGGCAGGTTAAACCCTCGGAAGAAATGGTCAAAAAGGCGATCGATATCCCGGTGCAGCTGCAGCATGGGTTCGTACGGCTGCCGTTCGGGAGCAAGTGTTCTCTTGGTGTCGTGCTTGATCGGAACGGAGTGATCAAACTCTTCCTCTTTTTTAAACCAGTCAACGAGGTCAAGGGACGTGTG
>CAIMMA010000088.1 GCA_903842475.1 uncultured bacterium | reverse complement strand
CCGCGGCAACCAGCTGGGCACCTGCAAGCATATCGAGGCCGTGCTGCACCGGGTACGCAAGCACCCCGAATACGCCGCCTTCAAGGACCAACCGCCGCCGTTTTCTTATATTTACCTGGCCTGGGATGTCGAAGACGCTCCTAAAATCCGACTCCACCGTCACCCCGACCTGTCCGATCAACTGGCCGTGCTCTGCGAACGTTCGTTCCAAGCCGACGGCACCTTTTCCGGTCGGCTACCCGACGATTTTTTCCGATTTGCCGAACAGGTGGCGGATCGCGGCGACCTCCATCTCGGCGAGGATGCCTTGGACCATGCCCGGCATCTGGCCGCCACAGCGGTCCACAGCCGACGTGCCGCCGAAATCCGCGCCCGGATCACTACTTCCGGCGGTCGTCTGCCCGGTGTCCGCGCCCGGCTGTATCCCTATCAGATCGAGGGCGCCGCCTTTCTGGCCGGTACCGGCCGGGCCCTGCTTGCCGATGACATGGGGCTGGGCAAGACCCTGCAGGCCATTGCCGCCGCCACGTTTCTCCACAGCGAAGAAGGCGTGCGCAGGACCCTGATCGTCTGCCCGGCCTCGCTCAAACACCAGTGGGCCGGGGAGATCGGCCGATTCACCGGTGGCGAGTGCCAGATCATCCAAGGCCCGGCCGCCGAACGGGGGGTGCAGTACCGGCGGGATTGCGCCTTTTTTATCCTCAACTACGAACTGGTGCTCCGTGATCTGTCGGTGATCAACGAAACCCTGCGACCGGATCTGCTCATCCTCGACGAAGCCCAGCGGATCAAAAACTGGCGCACCAAGATCGCTTCCGCGGTCAAATGTATTGCCAGCCGGTATGCCTTCGTGCTCACCGGCACCCCGCTGGAAAACCGGCTCGAAGACCTCTACAGCCTGATGCAGGTCGTGGATCCGAAGGTCCTGGGGCCGCTGTGGCGCTATATGGTTGATTATCATCTCACCGACGAGCGCGGCAAGGTGCTGGGCTACCGCAATCTTTCCCGGCTGCGCACCCGCCTGGCACCGGTCATGCTGCGTCGTGACCGTCGTTTGGTCCACGATCAGCTGCCCGACCGGATCGTGACCCGCCTGGATGTGGCCATGACCGACAAACAGATCGAGCTCCACGATTCGGCGATGGC
Organism: uncultured bacterium; assembly: GCA_903842475.1. GTDB lineage: Bacteria > Desulfobacterota > Desulfobulbia > Desulfobulbales > Desulfobulbaceae > Desulfobulbus. Next base: position 1,334 of record CAIMMA010000088.1, on the reverse strand, counting down.
CGCCGCCGGCACCCTCGGCCAGATCGCCAAACGCCGACCCCTGACCCCCGGCGAACAGAACCGGCTGATTGCCGCCCTGCAGCAGGCGCGGATGGCCGCCACCGCCGCCGGCCTGGTCGACAAGGAAACCGTGGGCTCCCCCAAGATCGACGAGCTGGCCGAACTGATCTTTGAGGTCTGCCTGCAGAGCGGGCTCAAGGCCGTGGTCTTTTCACAGTGGGAACGGATGACCCAAATGGTGGAACACCGCCTGATCCAGATGGGCGTGGGCAGCGTCCGTCTCCACGGCGGCGTGCCCACCGCCAAGCGCGGCGAACTGATGGACCGGTTCCGCGACGATGCCGCGGTCCAGGTCTTCATCTCCACGGATGCGGGCGGCGTGGGCCTGAATCTGCAAAGCGGTTCGGTCTTGATCAACCTCGATGTCCCCTGGAACCCGGCGGTGCTTGAGCAGCGCAACGGCCGGATCCATCGCCTCGGCCAGACCAGAAAAGTCCAGATCATCAACATGGTGGCCACCGACAGCTACGAGGAACGGGTCCTGGCCCTGATCGGCAACAAACAGCAGCTCTTTGATAACGTGGTCAGTCTGGATGCCACCGAGGATGTGGTCGGCATCTCCAAAAAACTCTTGGACAGCCTGCTTGAGGAGCTGATCGAAGCACCCGCCCAAGCCGGGAGCGGCCAAATACCCGCCGAGCCGGAGGAGATTGAGGGTGCCGCAGCCCAAGAGCCGCAAACCACCGCACCGAAGCCGAACGAGGCCGAGCACCAGCTCGAGGCGGCCCTCACCCAATGCGTCGAGGAACTGCAACGAACCTTTGGGGAGCGGATTGAACGCATCTTCGGCACCGGCGGCGGTCTGATCGTGGTCATGGACCGGGTGGATGCCGAAGCCGACCGGGTTGCCGAACGATTATCGGCCATCGTGCCGGTGGCCCTGCTGGATCATCTCGCCCTCAAAGGGTTGGAACGGTTGGGATCGGCCTCGCCGCTGGCGGGCGCCACCCTTTATGCGGATGCCGCGATATCCGCTCCGAACCAACCTTCCCGGTTGGCGCGGATGGCCGCCCAGAAGCTGACCGCCGCCGTCCTGCTCCTTGACCAGCAATTGCCGGAGAGCGCCCTGGAACTGCTGGTGGCCGCCCTTTTTGCCGCCACCGCAGACCGAGCCGGTTTGGAAAGCCCGCTCAACCCCCAGGAGGCCGGCGTCTGGCTCTATGGCCAGGGGGTGCCCCAAGGATACCTCACGGCAGACGATGCCAGCCTGGTCATGCGGGCCATGGTGCTGGCCCAGTGCACCACGGTGCCGCCGGAACTACTCCGCTCCCTGG
>CAIMMA010000087.1 GCA_903842475.1 uncultured bacterium | reverse complement strand
GTTGGTCGCGGTGTGCATGCCCACACATTCCTCGATTTTTAACAATGAAACATCAGCAAGTTGAACGACCTGACACCTAATTTAAAAACATGGTCCAAGTATTGCTAGAATGAATAGTAAGCAAACGTATCGTTCATCACAATGTACCATTGAATGGATCAGCAAGGACGCACTTATAAATACATCAAAATATTATAAACAAAACTTTTTCACTAGAAACTGCCATGTGAATAAGGAATTCAAATTGCAATAATCAATGAGGATAAAAATTATATAAACACTTTTCTTTAAAATTTTAGTTGATTTTTGTATCTTACAAAGCCGGATATTATCTGGTAAATTTAACTCAACAAGGAAATTTGAAATGAACGTATCACTAAAAGGTTTGATTGTCGTTTTTTCCCTGGCCGCTGTTCTTAGTTTAGCTGCCTGCAAGCAAGAAGGGCAAGCTGAAAAGGCAGGACAAAAGGTTGACCAAGCGGTTGAACAATCTGGTAAAAAAATTGATCAAGCCGTTGAACAGGCAGGAAAGAAAATTGAAAAAGCCAAGGACAATATCGACGATACCGCTATTACCGCCAAGATTAAGGTCGAAATAGCAAACGACCCCTTGCTCAAGGTGTCCCAGATAACGGTGTCGACGACCAACGGCGTGGTGCGATTGAGCGGCGTTGTTGATTCCCAGAAAAGTATCGACAGAGCCTTAGAGATAACCCGTGCTAACAAAAATGTGCAATCAACGGAAAATGCCCTTGTAGTGAAGAGTGCTAACTAAGAAGTGAGCCTTTTCAGAACACCGGAGGGAGACGCCACCTGATATACGGATCAGGGATCCCCCACCAAAAAACACCCACACCCACCTAGCGCCCCGGCAGTTCCTCTTCCTTCCTTTCTGCCGGGGTGCTTTTTATGCCTCAACGTATCCATCTTTCCCATGTCCGCCATAGGGCTCCGTCACCCGGGAAGCTTGCCAGACAGTACATCCTTAATATTTCGCACCGGAAAAGAATTCCAATACGCACCAATGGATTACCAAACGTTCCATGGCGAGCAATGAGAGAGGTCCGGAGAGTTGTTGAGTGCACCAGCAAAGGAAGACTCGCAGGGCATGAGGCTACAGAAGTCTCCGTGAACCGCACCGAACCGATCAATAAGCAACAAGGAAAACGATGCCATCCCTTTCGCCGCTCCATCGGATTTACCTCATTGCCAGCCTGCCTGCCAAGGCAGCTTTTCTCGCCCTGTTTCTGTCCGGCTGCACCACCATGGCGCCGCCCTACAAAGTACCGGCCTTGCCGGTTTCACCTCTGTATGCAAGCCAGACCATAGAGGAAGGAATAAGCGCTGCGGCCCTCGGCTGGCGCGATTATTTCACTGACCCGCAGCTGCAGGCGTTGATCACCTTGGCACTTGATAACAACCGCGATCTTCGGACCGCGGTGTTGCGCGTCGAGGAAGCCCGTGCCCTGTACGGCATCCAGCGCGCCGAGCAGTTTCCCGCGATCGGCGCCCAGGCCGGCGGTGATCGTTCCCGCATCCCCGGAGACTTGAACCTGACCGGCAAACCCCTGGAGGGCAGCCAATACCGTGTCGAGCTGGGCCTGGCAAGCTGGGAGATCGATTTCTGGGGCCGGGTCCGCAATCTCAAAGATATGGCCCTGGAGAACTATCTGGCCACCGACGAGGCTCGCCGCGCTGCCGCCATAACACTGGTTGCCCAGGTCGCCAATAGCTACCTGAGCTTACGTGAATTGAACGAGCGAATTGTGCTGGCGCGCCGAACCATCGCCAGCCGTTCCGAATCCTTACGTATTTTTACGCGTCGGGTGGAAGTGGGATCGACCTCGCGGCTCAACCTGACCGAAGTGCAGACCCTGCTGACCCAGGCCCAGGCCCTTGGCGCGCAGCTTGAACTGTTACGCGCGGCCCAGGGGCATGCGCTGACGCTGCTGGTCGGCGCTCCGGTCGATTTCCCCTCGCTGGAAAAGCACCTTGATGATCAGGCGGTGCTGGTCACCTTGCGCCCTGGCTTGCCCTCGGATCTGCTGCTCCAGCGACCCGATATCCTCGCCGCCGAACACCAGCTGCAAGCCACGCACGCGCATATCGGCGCGGCGCGGGCCGCCTTTTTCCCCCAAGTGACCCTGACCGGCGCTTATGGCACAGCCAGCGCCGAACTTGCAGACCTGTTCACCTCGGGAAGCCGGGCCTGGATCTTCTCGCCGCGCCTCTCGCTGCCCATTTTTGATGGTGGCCGCCGCCGCAACAACCTGGACCTGGCCGAAGCCCGCCGCAACCTGGCGGTGGCCCATTACGAGAAAACCGTGCAGAGCGCCTTCCGCGATGTGGCCGATGCCTTATCGGCGCGCCATTGGCTGGCCGAACAGTCAACCATCGCCCAGACCGCCTTGGCCGTGCAGACCGAGCGCGCCCGGCTCTCCCAATTGCGCTACAACAACGGCGCGGCCCCTTTTCTCGATGTGCTTGATGCCCAACGCGACCTGCTGGCAACCGAGCAGCAGTCCGTGCAGATCCGCCGAGCTTTGCTGACCAGCCGCGTCAACTTGTACGCGGCCCTCGGTGGCGGCGCGATGGATGTTGTTTCGCCCCCGGCACACGGCACCCCTAAATCCACCCGAGGCCTCACCGCGCCATGAATCCAACGACCACCGCACCGATAACCGTTACCGCCACCGCACCGGCGACGACCACGGATACCGCTCCAGTCACTGTCAACGTCACCGTCACGGTTGTACCTCCGGCTCCTGCTGGAGAGGGCAACGCGCCGGCGATCGCGACGATTGCGGCCCCAACCGCGCCGCCAGCAGCCGAACCCGCGTCTGCCCCGAACACCCCTGCTGCCGCTGCTGCTCCAGCAGTCGAACCAGGGCCGCAACCGGTGGATGCCGCCGCAGCCGCGCCGGCGCCTTCAGCGGTGTCTGCATTGCGCAAGCAAGGGCAGCGATGGCTGGTTCCGGCCGTAATCATCGCGGCCCTGGTGGTGGCCGCCCTGGTAACCTGGCACATGCTGCGCCCCAAAGGTCCTGGCAAGAATTTTGTCAGCGGCAATGGCCGCCTCGAAGCCACGGAAATCGATGTGGCCGCCAAACTCGCCGGACGTGTGCAGGATATTCTGGTGATGGAGGGGGATTTCGTCACCGCGGGCCAGACGCTCGCCCATATGCAGGTGCAGACCCTTGAGGCGCAACGGGACGAAGCGGCTGCGCGACTGCAGCAGTCCATTACCGCCGTTGCCAGTGCCGAGGCGCAGGTGGCCATGCGCGAAAGTGATCGGCAGGCAATGCTGGCCCTGGTGGCGCAGCGTGAGAGCGAAAGCGATGCCGCGCGGCGACGTCTGGTGCGCTCGGAAACACTGACCCGCGAAGGCGCCTCGTCGGAGCAGGAACTTGACGATGACCGTGCCCGGCTGCGCAGCACCCAGGCTGCCGTGGGCGCGGCCAAGGCGCAGGTGGGCGCGGCACAGGCCGCGATCACGGCCGCACGCACCCAGGTGGTGAGTGCGCGCTCCGCCATCACGGCGGTCGAGGCCACGGTCACGCGTATCAATGCCGACATTGACGATAGCGCCCTCACCGCGCCACGCGATGGCCGCGTCCAGTACCGCATAGCTCAACCCGGCGAAGTGCTGGCAGCCGGCGGCAAGGTCCTCAATCTGGTGGATCTTTCCGAGGTCTACATGACCTTCTTCGTGCCCGAAACAGTTGCCGGTGCACTGGCGCTGGGCAGCGAGGTGCACATTATTCTCGATGCAGCGCCGCAGTACGTGATTCCGACCAAAGTCTCCTTTGTGGCCAGCACGGCGCAGTTCACCCCCAAAACCGTGGAAACCGCCAGCGAACGGCAAAAACTGATGTTTCGGGTCAAGGCCCGGATTGATCGCGAATTGCTGCAAAAGCATCTCAACCTGGTCAAAACCGGCCTTCCGGGCATGGCCTGGATCAAGCTTGAGGCGCAGGCCCCATGGCCGCCCGAATTGACCATCAAGGTTCCGCAGTGAAAGCCGCCCCACCAAGCCCCGCGCCGGCCGTCGCCCGCTTGGCAGGGGTCAGCCTGCGGTACCGCAAGACCCTGGCGCTCGACGATATCACCCTGGATATTCCCGCAGCCTGCATGGTCGGCCTGATCGGACCCGACGGCGTGGGCAAATCCAGTCTGCTGGCACTCCTGGCCGGGGCACGGGTCGTGCAGGAAGGCCGGGTGGAGGTGTTGGGGGGTGACATGGCCAACACCCGCCACCGCAACAGCGTCTGTCCACGCATTGCCTACATGCCGCAGGGGTTGGGCAAGAACCTCTATCCGACCCTGTCGGTGGAGGAGAATCTGCAATTTTTCGGCCGGCTATTCGGCCACGACGGTGCCGAGCGGGGTCGTCGGATCAACGAGCTGACGGCCAGCACCGGTTTGCAGCCCTTCCTCAAGCGTCCGGCGGGCAAACTCTCCGGCGGCATGAAACAAAAACTCGGCCTCTGCTGTGCGCTGATCCACGATCCCGACCTGCTGATCCTCGACGAGCCGACCACCGGCGTTGATCCGCTCTCGCGCAAACAATTTTGGGACCTGATCGAGCACATCCGCGCTGAGCGCCCGGGCATGAGCGTGATCGTCGCCACCGCCTACATGGAAGAGGCGGATCGTTTCGACTGGCTGGTGGCCATGGATGCAGGCAAGGTCCTGGCAACCAGCACGCCCGATGCCTTGCGAATTCGTACCGCCACCGCCTCCCTGGAAGCCGCCTTCATCGCCTTGCTCCCCGAGGAGAAGCGTCGCGGCCACCAGGCCGTGGTGGTGCCGCCGTTGGCGGCCTCAGACGCGGCCGAGATCTCGATTGAGGCCCAGGGCCTGACCATGCGGTTTGGCGATTTCGTCGCCGTGGATCATGTCGACTTCCGTATCCAGCGGGGCGAAATCTTCGGCTTCCTCGGTTCCAACGGCTGCGGCAAGTCGACCACCATGAAAATGCTCACCGGTCTGCTGCCGGCCAGCGAGGGTACGGCGCGGCTCTTTGGCCAGGTTGTCAATGCCGGCGACATTGAGGCGCGGCGTCGCGTCGGCTACATGTCGCAGGCCTTTTCGCTCTATGGCGAGCTCACCGTACGCCAGAATCTGGTGCTGCATGCCCGCCTGTTCACCCTGCCCGAGGCCGAGATCCCCGCCCGCGTGCACGAATTGCTGGTCCGCTTCGGCCTCACAGAAGTGGTCGACACCTTGCCCGACAACATGCCGCTGGGTATCCGTCAGCGTCTCTCGCTGGCGGTGGCGGTGATCCACAAGCCCGAACTGCTGATCCTCGACGAACCGACTTCAGGCGTGGACCCGATCGCCCGCGACATGTTCTGGCAGCTGATGATCGATCTGTCGCGCAACGACCACGTAACCATCTTTATTTCCACCCATTTCATGAATGAGGCCGAGCGTTGCGATCGTCTTTCGCTGATGCATGCCGGCCGGGTGCTGGTGAGCGACAAGCCTGCGGAACTCATCCGCCAGCGAGGCGCCAACACCCTGGAACAGGTGTTCATCGCCTACCTGGAGGAAGCCACGGCTAACAGCCCCCAGGCCAATGCTGTGCAAGCCAGTCAGCCCACCCCAGCCGCGAACCCTGCGGTCGCACCTAAGGCACGGCCTGCGGCCAAACCACGCCGAGTCCGCTTTAACCTGGGACGTGCGTTCAGTTATACGCTCCGCGAGAGCCTGGAACTGCGGCGCGACCCGGTACGCGCCACCTTGGCGCTGCTGGGCACGGCGATCCTGATGTTCATCATGGGGTACGGCATCAGCCTCGACGTCGAGAATCTCTCCTTTGCTGTTCTTGACCGTGACCAGACCATCTTAAGTCAGAACTACGCGCTCAACCTCTCGGGGTCCCGCTACTTCATCGAAACGCCGCCCCTCACCGATTACGCCGACCTCGATCAACGTATGCGCAACGGCGAACTGGCGCTGGCCATTGAGATTCCGTCCGGTTTTGCCCGCGATATCGAACGCGGCACCCCGGTGCAGGTCGGGGCCTGGGCCGATGGCGCCATGCCGACACGGGCCGAAACCGTGCGCGGCTATGTGCAGGCCATGCACCAGATGTGGCTCGTCGACATGGCCAGACACCGTCTGGGCCGACACACCACCGCCGCCAGCACGCTCGAAACCCGCTTTCGTTACAACCCCGACGTCAGGAGCCTGCCCGCCATGGTGCCCGCCATCCTGCCGATGCTGCTGATGATGATCCCGGCCATGCTGACAGCGCTGTCGGTGGTGCGCGAGAAGGAACTGGGGTCGATCATCAACCTCTACGTCACCCCGGTCACCCGGAGCGAATTCCTGCTGGGTAAACAATTGCCCTACATTGTCCTGGCCATGATCAACTTTTTTCTATTGGCCGCCCTGGCGGTCACTGTCTTCGGAGTGCCGATCAAAGGCAGCTTCGCCACCTTGACCCTGGCAGCGCTGGTTTTCGTTATCGGCTCCACTGGTTTTGGCCTGCTGGCCTCGACCTTTACCCAAAGTCAGATCGCCGCCATGTTCGTCACCATGATCGGCACCATCATCCCCTGCGTGCAGTTCTCCGGCCTGCTTAATCCGGTGTCCTCGCTTGAAGGCCTGGGCGCCTGGATCGGCCGCATCTATCCGGCCACCCATTTCCTGACCATCAGCCGGGGCGTGTTCAGCAAGGCGCTGGGACTTGCCGACCTGACGCCCTCATTCTGGCCGCTGCTGGCCGCGGTACCCGTGATCCTCGGCCTGGCCATCCTGCTGCTCAAGAAACAGGAGGCCTGAAGATGCCCGCTTTCGTGACCAACATCTATCGTCTGGGGATCAAGGAACTGTGGAGTCTGGTGCGCGATCCGATGATGCTGGTGCTGATCGTCTACACCTTCACCGTGTCGATCTACGTGGCCGCCACCGCCATGCCCGAAAGCCTGCACTATGCCCCCATCGCCATTGTCGACGAGGATGGATCCCCGCTGTCGGCGCGCCTCATCGCCAGTTTCTACCCACCCCATTTCAAAACGCCGATCTTGATTTCGCTGGCCGAGGTCGATGGCGGCATGGACCGGGGCGACTACACCTTTGTCCTCAATATCCCGCCGAACTTCCAACGCGATGTCCTGGCCGGGAACACACCCGCCATCCAGCTCAACGTCGACGCCACCCTCATGAGCCAGGCCTTCACCGGCAACAGCTACATCCAGCAGATGGTCGCCAGCGAGGTCAACGAATTTGCGACGCGCTATCGCAGCACGGCCATGCCGCCGGTCGGCCTGGCGCTGCGCATGCGCTTCAATCCCAACCTGGAACAAACCTGGTTCGGTTCGCTGATGGAGATCATCAACAACGTCACCATGCTCTCCATCATCCTGACCGGCGCGGCCCTGATCCGCGAACGCGAGCACGGCACCATCGAACATCTGCTGGTGATGCCGGTGACCCCGGCGGAAATCATGCTGGCCAAGGTCTGGTCCATGGGCCTGGTGGTGCTGGTGGCGGCACTGGTGGCCTTGGTATTTATCGTCCAAGGCCTGCTGCAGGTGCCGATCCATGGCTCGGTGGCGCTGTTCATGCTGGCGGCTGCGCTCCATCTGTTTGCCACTACCTCGATGGGCATTTTTCTGGCCACCCTGGCGCGTTCCATGCCGCAGTTCGGCATGCTGCTGGTGTTGGTCCTGCTGCCGCTGCAGCTGCTCTCGGGCGGTGTCACTCCACGCGAGAGCATGCCCGAAATCGTCCAGAACGTGATGCTGGCTGCACCCACCACGCACTTTGTGTCCGCGGGGCAGGCGATCCTCTATCGGGGGGCAGGCCTCGATGTGGTGTGGCCACAGTTTTTGCTCATTCTTGCCATTGGCAGCCTGCTGTTCATCGCATCACTGCTGCGTTTCCGCAAGACCATTAGCCAGATGGTCTGAGCTCAATTGGACTATCCGACGAGCAACACTTTTCATTAGTTCGGCGTGCGGGATTCGCACCCGCTGAAAAAAAACGCCTTGCCACGGCGCACGTTTAACTTGGGCAAACATCGAACTGCCGCTTGCCGCAGCCCCGGCCCAGTATCTTTCCCTTGGTGGTTCGCTGTTTTTATGGTAGGGCTGAAAAGTGATACAAATCCGGTGGATGGATTGGGGGACGACCCCTTGTCCGGAAGGCCGCGAACACCGCCAACCCTCTGCATACCGCCAACGCCATGATCAAAAGCCTCCTGTTCTTCTCCCTTGCCCTCCTGCTGGCGCTCCCGCTGACCGCTGCCGCCCAGCCCGCCCCTGGCGCTAAAACCATGGAAATCTCGGCAACCACCCCGCAGCCGAACCGTTTCATCGTCCGCGGCACCTCGCTGATCGACCTGACCCGTCCCGAACAACCGGTTTTCTTCCGGGGCATGGGCTACTCGCCCTATCTCCCCGGCGAAACCCCGGTCTTGGGGGCTTCTCCTGGCAACGACGACCGCTACCCCACCCACCTGACCCTGATTAAAAACCTCGGCGCCAACTATCTCCATGTCTTTCCCCGGATCATGCCCGCCAATTTCTTCACCGCGCTTGACCAGACCGACCTGGTCTACAGTCAGGATGTCTGGGTCTGGGCCTATGAGGACGATTTCCTGGCCCCGGCCTTCCAGGCCAAGACCTTGAATGATATCAAAGTAGTCATCGATCATACCTACAAGGTCGGCCGGCCGGACCGGTTGGTGCTCTTTTCCATCGGCGACGAACTCCAGGCCAAATGCGTTACCTCCACCGATGCCCGCCACCCGGAAGTTCGCGACTATAAAGGCAAACATCTGACCGTCACCAATCGCACGCCCACCGAGGTGGCCATGGCCAAACTGGTGGATGAAGCCATGGACTACGAACTCACCACCTACGGCCGCCGCCACCTCTACTGCCACACCAGCTGGACCCACATCGGCCCGGTGGCCGATCGGCCCGACCTGGAAGTGAGCCAACAATCCATCCTTAATCCCGACATGGGCGATCTGATCTGCCTCAATGTCTACACCTATGCCAACGGGGTCCGCACCTCCCCGCCGGGCTCGGTGACCGGCACCACGTACCAGGGCTACCTGGAGCAGCTGGCCGCTGAATCCAAACAGCCGATCCTGGTCACCCAGGTGGGGTTATCGACCTCGCCCATTGCCCCCAAACCCTGGGTGCCGGG
>CAIMMA010000086.1 GCA_903842475.1 uncultured bacterium | reverse complement strand
TTGTCTTGGTGCTCAATCTATTCTTCAGCACCCATCGGGACTGGTCCTCAAGATTCACCAACAAGCCTTGGTCCAGCGTCAACCTGATGGTGGAATTTTCCCACACTTCTTTAAGAACAGTCTTGTCTACGTTGATCAACACAGCCACCAGATCAAGCGCGTCGTCCTCATGCTGTAGTGCAAATGTTTCGGCCTGTAAAAGTGCCCGCAGAAATTTTTTGACGACTTCAGGATTCTTATTTACATATTCCTGCTTCCCAACAATGCAAGAGGTTTGGGTGTAGATATTCTCGCCAAAAAACACGATGCCGTATGCTCCCAGTCCTTTCTGTAACTTTTTCCAGGTGGGGTTAAAGGTGGAGACGGCATCTACCGTTCCCGTGTTAAAGGCGGATGCCATTTCGTCAGGACTCATATTGATGAGGGATACCTGCTTTTTTTCGATACCATTGGCGAGCAGAAAGGCTTCAATAAAGAAATCGGCGCTGGTGCCGAATGTTACCCCGATATTCTTTCCTTTGAGGTCGGCCGGTTTGGTAATGCCACGGTCCTGCCGGGCAACGATGGCAGAGGCATTATTGGCGGCCTGGATTGTCGTAAGGATGGCGATCTTTCTCCCCTCCATGACGGCAAAGACGATCGGCGTATCCGCCGGAGTCGCGATGTCAGCTTTACCCTCGAGGACCGCATCGAGGGCCTGCTTGCCAAAGGCATAGGGTTGGGCCGTGACCTCCAACCCTTGTTCCGTAAAGAAACCTTTCCCCAGAGCGATGTGAACGAGAATCGAATTGGTCGTGGTCGCATACGCGAGGGTCATTTTCTCACGCGGCCCGGTATGCTTGGGCGCAGGCTTGCAGGCAAATGAAAGAATGGCAATCAAGCCGAGCGCAACGAGGCCGCAAACGGTCAGGACTGCTTTTAACGTCCTTTTTTCCATAGACCGATCTCCCGTAGTTATTAAGCCCCACCCCAGCTCTCAACGATCAGTGATTCATCCTGATTAATCCCAGGCACTGCTACATAAGCACAGGGTAATTTGATAAAAAAAGTAGTGCCAACCCCTGATTCGGACGCCACCTGCAGCGAACCACCGTGTTTGTTGACGATAATATCGTGGACAACGGTCAGCCCCTGGCCTGTGCCTCGCCCGACTTCTTTGGTGGTGAAAAACGGATCGAAAATTTTATTTATAACCGCATCACTGATCCCAACGCCTGAATCCCTGATCGCAATTTCGACCAACTCCGCATCGCCTCTTCGCGACTGTACCGTGATGGTTCCTTTGGAGGTAGTCCCTGTTTGGTGCTGCTGATCTTCAATGGCCTGGGCACTGTTGACCAACAGGTTGAACAACACCTGGCGCATGGGCTCTTCCAAAAGCGGCAGAAAAGGCAGGTGCGGATCAAGGGCCGCGGTTATCTCGGCGACCCGGTTCCACTCGCTGGCCGATACCGCCACGGTTTCGGCAATCAATTGGTTGAGATCGACCAGTGTTTTACCAAGGGGGACTGGGCGGGAAAACTCTTTGAGGGTATTGATGATAGCCGCGACCCTGGCTATGCCGCCCTGTGACTGATTCAGCGCCTTGGGCACTTCTTCGGAGAGGTAGTCCCAGTCGATTGCTGCGAGTGTCTCTTCAAGGGCTTGGATTTTTGAGGGGATCTCAAGATCATTGTCTTGAGCGGCTTGAATTAGGAGTTGCACCTGTTCGGTGAACGAGATGACATCGGTGAAGGCTTGTTGGATAAAATCAAGGTTAATACCGATGAAGTGGGCCGGCGTATTAATTTCATGGGCCATTCCCGCCGCCAGGCGGCCTACGGCCTCCAACTTCTGGGATTGGAACAACTGCTCCTGCAGCTGGCTCCTCTCCTGCTGAAGGGTTTCTTGTTCGTTTAGAGCCAGAATCATCGCATTAAAGGAATCGGCAAAATCCCCCATGAAATGAACCCGCTGGCTAAAATCACCTTTGGCCACCTGCTGTGCCTGCCAGGTGAGATGGCGGAGATTGGCCTGCAGTTCTTTCAAGGGCATGGCGAGGTAATTTTGCTTGTCGATACCCACGCTCAGGTCACCAGCGGCAAGTTGTTTTTGATAGAGGTAGGCGTTGTCAACCAACTCAATATATTGGAAGCAGGTAGCGGCGAATCCAGAAGTCTGCTCAAGTTCGGGGTAAGAAGCCGGATCCACCCTGTGGCGACTGGCCCACTCGAGGCCTTTATCTATCACGGCCTGCAGATATACCTGCAGATCATTGAGCAATCGATGATCCGAAGCATTCATCCTGCCACCTGGCCCGTATTTTTTTCCACCAGAAAACGACACGTTCTGTCTCCTGTTGCCCAGCAGTCGACTTCTTTGACCTGGAATTCCAAGCCGGTATACTGGTGAAAAATTCCGGCGATAAAGCCTTCGTCATAATCGCAGACGGTTTCTCCGTAAAGAGGCAACCCGGAACAGTCCAAATCTTCCGACAGGGTGAGGGTGAATTGCAGGTTGGCAAGATCTGCTGATTCAATGCGCAGGATCCCCATCTTCATGGTCACGAGCGTTTTCTGCAGGGCCGCTATAAAAGGGTCTAAGGCAAGCGAACAATCAAGAAGATTTTTACAAAATTCCCTGCCAGCCAAATGACCGGCCTTGACAAAGATCGCCGCGGTTTTCTCCAAGCCGAGCTCTTGGGAGAGGACATCCTTAAACGTATATTCCAACAACCTGTAAACCACCACAGGCATCTGTGCTCCTAGATGCGGTCGGCCCATTTGCAAGTCGCCAAGGTCTTCCCAGGAAAAATCATAGGTGTTTTTCATTAGTTTCTCAATCATGGCATAATATAAGGGGCGCGACTGCTGTTGAATGCAAAAGATACCAGGGCTGGGGGCGGGGATGGCCAGAGGGCGAACACCGGTACAAGAATGGTGCTTTGGCAAGTAGAACCCCTTTGTTTAAGTATGCCTTGTAAAAAGGTTGGAGGTCAAGTCGCATTTCATCGGGTCGAGCCTAACCCTACCCGACCGATCAATCGCAGCCTTCGCAACCGATGCGCGATTCTCAGGATAGTCATGGCTGTTGTTGTTTTATAATCCTTTTTGTTTTGAATCCCACCTGGGGTGTGACATAATAATTTTTAGGCAGGATTACTCCCTGCTGCCAATCTATCTTTGCACCCTCCCCTCTCAACACGAAAGGATTACTGCATGCCCCCTTCCCTGCATATTCTCCTAGTTGAAGATAATCCCGGGGACGCGGATCTGATTCAAGAGATTCTTGGCGATTCTGTTACCACCCGATATGCGTTCACCCTGGCAGACCGATTGGCAAGCGCCATCCGGGTCCTGGCAACCCGCCAGGTGGACCTGATTCTGCTCGACCTCAGCCTTCCCGATTCCAGTGGCCTAGAGACGGTCAGGGAAATGTTCGCGGCAGCAGAAAACCTGCCGATTATCATCCTGACCGGTAACGATGACCGGCAACTGGCTTTTGAAGCCGTCAAAGCCGGTGCCCAGGATTACCTGGTCAAGGGCATGATCGCCCTGGATGTTTTTGAACGCATTATCCGGTACTCAATGGAACGGCACCGGAATCGTCAAAAGATTAAAGAATCCGAGAGCTTTCTGCGAGCCACGCTCGATGCCCTCGCAGCCCACATCGCCATTCTTGACCACACCGGCCGGATTCTCAGTGTTAATAAGGCCTGGATGGACTTTGCCCGGCAAAACAACGCCAGTCTCGAAGCGACTGGGCCAGGCGCTCATTATTTTACCGTCTGCAAAACGGTCATCGGTGAGGATGCGGCGACAGCGGCGATTGTAGCCGACGGCATCCGGGCGGTAATCGATGGAACACGCCAGTCATTCCAGCTCGAATATCCCTGCCATAGCCCGACCGAACAGCGCTGGTTTCATCTCCAGGCCACCCCTTTCCCGGGTAGTTCACAACGGCAGGTCGTCGTTGCTCACGAAAACATCACCGTTCGCAAGCTGGCTGAAAAAGCGCTCGTCGCCAGCGAGAAACGCATACGGCGGGTGATCGACACCTCGCCGAACTGCATATTCATCAAAGACAAAGCCGGCCGATATGTGATGGTCAATGCCGCCACCGCAGCGGTATTTAAGAAAACCTGCGAGGAGATGCTTGGAAAAACCGATGGCGAATTGGCGGCCGGCAGCTGGGGCCTGAATGCCAGCGAGACCGGGGTCGCACACAGCTTTGAAACCACGGATACCAACCTACCGCCAAGCGACGAACAAACCTTTATAGCCGCTGACGGATCCATTCGTTGGTTCACCGTCTTCAGAGCACCCATCCTGTTCGCGGAGGATGCGACATATGAGCTCACCATTGCAATCGACATAACCCAGCAACGGGAAGTGCGCGAACAATTGCGGAGTTCAGAACTACTGCTGGGATCCATTCTCGACACCCTGACCAGCAGGATCATCCTGATGGATCAAGACCGGCGGATTGTCTGGGCCAATCGGGCCGCCACTGTCGATGCCGCCAAAGAACATGCCCAGATGATCGGGTTGTATTGCTATGACTTTTTTCATCAGCAAAATGCGCCCTGCACCCATTGCCCAGCGATACAGCCCCTCAATGAAGGACGTCTGAGTCAACAGATTAAAAAAACCGCCCAGGGGAGAACCTGGGTGACCTATGCCATTCCGATCCGCAACGATTTAGGCGAAATCGTCAACCTGGTCGAGGTGGCAGATGACATTACCGACCGGTTGGCACTGGAAGGGAAGCTCCAGCAGGCCCAAAAAATGGAATCCCTGGGCGCCCTGGCCGGCGGCATAGCGCACGATTTCAATAACATTCTCTCAGGTGTGCTTGGCTATGCCGAACTGGCAAAAGGGCAAACCAAGGATCCGACCCTCATCGAGTACCTCGACCAGATCTACGCCGCCGTAGTGAGAGCAACCGACCTGGTTCGGCAAATCCTGACGTTCAGCCGTCGCCGAAACACAGAGATGCAACCGCTCCAGGTACCTCTGGTGGTCAAAGAAGCCTTGAAATTGCTCCGTTCGACGCTGCCGGCCTCGATTG
>CAIMMA010000085.1 GCA_903842475.1 uncultured bacterium | reverse complement strand
GATCCAATGTCATAGCCAAAAACACGTTCGTTGCCGGCCAAGGGTGCTACCTGGGTTACAGGATAATACACTTCTCGGCCACTTGCAGGCGCTCGCTTTCCCTGTTTGTCCTTTTGCCAAATCTCGAACCCTGCATGACCTGCAGCCACGATCGACGATTCAAACCGGTCCTTATTTGTTGCCGACACTGCCGGAATCCATTCCCAGGCAGAGACCGCAGGATTTTTTGTCAAGTATGCGGTAAACTCCAGAAATTCATCTGGAGTGACATCCTCACTTCCTCCGAAGAAGTGCGCCATGCCTTCCAGTTCTTTGTCGCGGAGGGTGATCAGTGTCGAGGCAATCAATTCTGTTCGGCTTGCTGCAAGTTGCTCAAAAGCCTCATTCAAATTATGCGACTCTCGTTCGTTGACCATCCAGGCAGCAAACAGGGTCAGAATCAACCCTGCCGCAATTACAATGCCTGTTTCGAGATGCTGCATCCAGCGTAACCGAACATGAGTGAACCGGGAACGTCGGATAGCTAGCCCCATGCCTATCATTAGTAACACGACCAGCGTCAGCATGAGTACCACGGGCGGCAGCAGAGCATAGATGAGATTTTGGCGCCAGGAACTGGCGTCGATATCCATGCCCAGCACGGCAAGAGGAGCGCCAGTCCCCTTGTATGCCCCTGCGCAGATGATTAGATCGTCCACCCGTTCGACATAGGTGGTCTTAGGGTCACGTTGCTTGTTGGTTGGGTTCTCGTATTCATAATCCACCCAGCCGGTGCCTTTTAATAAGGCGACATCCCTGATTTCTTTACGGAAATACTTGCCTCCAGCCCAATCTTTCTGGTTGAGTTTGTTCTGGCCGACCAATTCCGATTTTACCGGATGTGCCAGCATGGTCATACCGCTGTCATAAACGAACGCATAGAGGTCGCCTTTGCGAAATTCTCCCTGAGGTTTGTTGATTTCATTCAGAAAATGTTCACGGCCATTCTCTCGGTAGTAGTCTGCGGCTTTGCGCACCATTGCCCGAGCATCATCTGGAGTAGCAAGGCCGGATATAATCGTCTGAGGATTATGTATCGGTATGAGTCCTGAGACCCAGGTTCCCCAACGATCGGTTATTGGCCCTTCGGACGTTGCGGAATGCCGAGAAAAAACTTTACGAAGACTTTCCGAAACCTCTTCATAGATCTGGCCGGGTGGAGAGTAATCCTTTGTGCCAGCTGGTTCGCTGTCAAGAAAGAAGAAGATCGTGCCATCGGCCCTACGCCCAAGAAGGTAGAGAAACCTGCATTGCGGGTTGGCAGAATGAACATCCGCTAGCTGTTTTTTGATTCGGAGATACGAGGGGTTATCCAGGTCGGATTCATTGCCGGCAAGCTCCTTGATGCGCTCAACATTTATTGTCTGGGCTATGAGTTGTGCCTGTTGAAGCAAATCGGATCGCATCTCACGATCAGTTTGTACCGCCATCCACCAGACAAACAGTGCTCCAACGATCAGTACCATCATGATCGTGGTGGCCAT
>CAIMMA010000084.1 GCA_903842475.1 uncultured bacterium | reverse complement strand
TTATTCAAACTGTTCAAAGACGAACAAACCGTCATCGACCTGACCGTGGAAAGCGGGGCCGGGGCAAAGGCCCAGAAGGAACAGAAGGCCGTCCTGCAGGAACTGCTCCAGCAAACCCTCAAGGAACAGCACAAAACCATGGCCCCGGGCCTGGCCGATCTCCTGTTTGAACGGGTGGGCTTTCATCCCGTGGCCGTGGTCATGGAACTCCGCAAACTGATGCTCTTTCTCGGCGACCGGCGTCAGATCACCCGTGACGATCTCGATCTTCTGGTCGGGCGTACCCGCCAGGAAGCGCTGTTTGAGCTGACCGGCGCCCTCACCCGGCGTGACCGCGAACAGGTCCTCGCCATCGGGGACCGACTCCAGGAAAACGGCATCCATCCCTTGGCGGTGGTGGCGACCCTGCGCAATTTTGTTCGCGGCCTGCTCCTGTTTCGCGCCCTGCAGGAGCAGCCAGGCCTGCAATTTCAACCATCGATGTCGGCCGCCGGTTTCCAGCAGCATTGCCTGCCGCGCCTCAAAGAGCGCGAACTGTGGAAAAAAGAACTCAGCGGCCATCCCTTTGCCCTGTTCATGCAGTTCAAATCAGCTGCCGACCACACCCTGCCGGTGCTTTCCGGCTGGATGCGACTCCTGCTCGACGCCGAGTTCCGCCTCAAGGGATCACCGATCGCCGCCACCACCGTTTTGCAGCATCTGCTCCTCTCCATGCTCACCATGGACTCGGCAAAAATTTAAAGAGCGCACCGCCCGACCTTGCAAAATCAGCGGCGGGCATTAAAATAACAGTACTCATCATCGCCAAAGCGCCTTCAGCACCGACGATCCGTTCCTCCCGCGTGGCCCATTTGGGATGTTGATCGGGACGGTTAGCTGGTGATCCAAAAGCATTGTAGCGACGAGCAACTGGTCTTTTTTACCTGTTGAGTTTACCCCTATGGCAAAAGAAGATGCAATCGTACAGGACACAATCGAGACAACCATCCGTGAGTCCTTGCAGGAACCGCCGCTCTACAAAGTGCTGCTCCACAACGACGACTATACCACCATGGACTTTGTCGTCATGATCCTGCAGACTATTTTCCAGAAAAACACCGATGAAGCCACCAGAATCATGCTCAACATCCACCATCAAGGAGTCGGAATTGCCGGTATTTTCACCAGAGAAGTCGGTGAAACCAAGATCGCGATCGTCCACCGGATGGCAAAAAAATATCAATTTCCATTGAAATGTTCGCTAGAAAAAGACTGCTGAATTATCGGAATTTATTTCGAAAGCTTGGTGTTCCGGAGAAGAAGGGAGTGTTCGATTCCCATAGAGGTAATGAATTATGTTGAGTAAAGAATTGGAACTGGCCCTGATCAAGGCAATAAAAGAAGCAAAAATGCACCGGCATGAGTACGTCACCGTCGAGCATATGCTCTACGGTTTGCTGCATGATGATCTCGCCCGCCACATTATCGATAAGTGCGGCGGCAACAATCAAAATCTTAAGGATCGCCTGGAACGGTTCTTTGAAACCGGCATGCCGGTCATGAAGGACACCGACAGCGAGCCGGCCCAGACCGTTGCCTTTAACCGGGTCTTGCAGCGAGCGGTGAGCCACGTGCAAAGCTGCGGCAAAAAACAGGTGGACACCGGTGACGTTCTAGTTTCCATTTTCACCGAACCGGACTCCCATGCCGTCTATTTTCTTGGCAGCGAAGGAGTCGGACGCCTTGAGGTGGTCGAGTACATTTCCCACAACCTGCCAGAATACCTGCAGCGCGAACCCCTCCGCCAGGTGCCGCCGGATCAGCAACAGCAGAAAAAGAAACAGGAAAAACCGACCGATGCCCTGGACGAATTCACCGTTAATTTCGCCAAACGTGCCGCAGATGGCCATATCGATCCGCTGATCGGCAGGGACAAGGAAGTCTATCGGATGATGCAGGTGCTTTGCCGACGGAAAAAAAACAATCCGCTCCTGGTGGGTGAACCCGGAGTCGGCAAAACCGCCATGGCCGAGGGACTGGCCCTGCGCATCCATGAAGACAGCGTGGCCCGCCAGGCGGAGCATCCGGATCCTAAAAAATTGATTCCCGACCTGCTGCAGGATGCGGAAATCTACATGCTTGATCTCGGCACCCTGGTGGCCGGGACCAAATACCGGGGTGATTTCGAGAAACGGTTGAAAGAGGTGGTGGCAGCCATCGAGAAGAAAGAGAAAGCCATCCTGTTCATCGACGAAATGCACACCATCATCGGCGCCGGCGCCACCAGCGGCGGCTCGATGGATGCCTCCAACCTGCTCAAACCCGCGCTGCAGGCCGGGACCATCCGCTGCATAGGCTCGACCACCTACGAGGAATACAAAAACCAGATCGAAAAGGACCGGGCACTATCCCGCCGTTTCCAGAAAATCGACATCGAGGAGCCTTCGGTGGCCGACACCTGCCGAATCCTCCGCGGCCTCCAGGACCGGTATGAGGAGCATCATCATATCCATTATGCCAAATCGGCGATCGAGGCCATGGCCGAACTGGCCCACCGCTATATCAACGACCGTTTTCTCCCGGACAAGGCGATCGACGTCATGGATGAAGTCGGCGCCTACTTCCGGCTTACCGGAAAGACCGGCCGCACCATCGGGGTTCGGGATGTGGAACAGATCGTCACCAAAATCGCCCGGGTTCCGGTGAACAGCAAAGTCGGGAGCGACACTAAGGAGCTGCTCCACCTGGGGGATAAACTCAAAGCGGTGATCTTCGGTCAGGATGAGGCGCTTGATGCCCTGGTCAAGGCCGTCAAACGTTCCAGGGCAGGGCTGGGCAATCCGCAGTCGCCCACCGGTTCCTTCCTCTTCGCCGGTCCGACCGGGGTCGGCAAAACCGAGGTGGCGAGGCAGTTGGCCGCTACCCTAGCCGTCCATTTCGAACGTTTCGACATGAGCGAATATATGGAGAAACATGCGGTCGCCCGGTTGATCGGCGCCCCTCCCGGGTATATCGGCTTTGACCAGGGCGGCCTGCTGACCGACGCCATCCGCAAGCACCCGTACACCGTGCTGCTGCTGGACGAGATCGAAAAGGCTCATCCCGACGTTTTTTCCATCCTTCTCCAGGTTATGGATCACTCCACCCTGACCGACAATGCCGGCCGCCGCGCCGATTTTCGCAATGTCATTCTGATCATGACCACCAACGCCGGTGCCCGGGAAATGAGCGAGCGCGCCATTGGGTTCCTCGGCGACTCCAAAGGGAAAGAGCAAAAGGCGATAAAAAACCTCTTTTCTCCGGAATTTCGCAACCGCCTTGACGCAACCATCAGCTTCGCGCCTCTGGAGATTCCCACCGTAGAAAAAGTGGTCGACAAGATGGTGCAGGAACTGCAGCAGCAGCTCACCGACAAAAAGGTGCAGATCACCTTGACCCCGGCAGCCCGAGCCTGGCTCGCCCAGGAAGGGTATCAGCCGGCCTTTGGCGCCAGGCCGCTACGGCGTCTGATCATGAAAGAAATCGGCGATGTCCTCACCGAAGAAATTCTCTTCGGTTCTCTGACCAAGGGCGGCAAGGTTAAGATTGGCCGAAAAAATAACAAGACGATCTTTACTTACCTGTAAGCATACCTTAGCGCCCGGACCGCACCTCCGCCGCCCGGGCGATTTCTTGCCAAATCGTTTGCGACGGTCGAGGTTTTGAAAACGGGCTGCCGGAGAAAAACAATCCCCCTCCAATCCGGACGATCCCGATTGCGTGGGTTCCAAACGAAATGCCGGCCCAAAAGGAACCATCTGCTCAACATCCAGGCCTTTGGTATCGAAAAGTCTCAACTTCAGATACTTGGCCTAAATCCGGCTGCAAGCGCCAACAGGCGGTTTTTTCCTTTGAGGCTTAATTATCATCAGCTCTCTTCAACCTCTATAAATAAAAAAAGGAAAGCCTTCGAGGCTTTCCTTTTTTTATTACTCCCACGCCGATGCAATTCCGAGAAAACCCGCTGCCCTATTACACCAGTCCGTTTCTGCCCGTTCCCCATGGCATGTTCAGCTGTGCGGGCGGCGTTAGCACCGGGCCCTTTGCCTCCCTTAATTTCAGCAGCTCGGTCGGCGACCTGGCGGATCGGGTGCAAGTGAACCGAACCCGTGCTGCCGAAGCCCTGCATCTGCCCCACCTAGTTTCGGTCAAGCAGGTCCATGCCGATCGGGTGCTGGTGGTCAAGCCAGCCCATCTGGCCGCCGAAATGACGGGCTATGACGCCATGATTTCCAATCTGCCCGGAACCGGCCTGTTGATCCAGCAGGCCGATTGCCAGGCTATTCTGCTCGCTGCACCGCAACAGGGGGTCATTGCCGCCATCCACAGCGGTTGGCGGGGCAGCGTACTCGACATTATCGGCAAAACAATTCGATGCATGCAAACAGACTTAGGGGTCGCCCCCGAGAACCTGGCGGCGGTTATCAGCCCGTCGCTGGGCCCATGCTGCGCCGAATTCACCCACTACCGCCAGGAACTGCCATTGTGGATGCACGCGTTTCAGGTCAAGCCCCTATTCTTTGATTTCTGGGCCATCAGCCGCCACCAGTTGGCCAAGGCAGGCGTACGGCCGGAACGCATCGATGTGGCCGCTCTCTGCACCCGCTGCAACCAGCAGTTTTTTTCCTACCGGAGGGCGACCCGGACAGCCGACGGGATCACCGGCCGCAACGGCTCGATCATCGGTCTGCCGCCGCTGGCAGGGCTTCGGCGCTGAAGCGAAAAAAACCCGCGAACAGACGCAAGTTAAAATTCAAAATCACACACCAACGGGGCATGATCCGAAAAAGTGACCTGGGGGATTTGAAAATGGACGACCTTCAGCTCCGGGCTATGGAGAATGAAATCAAGCTCCCGTTTCGGCGCCCGGCTGGGATGGGATGGTTTTTTCTCGGGATTGGCGCTGACCAGACCAGTGGCGCCGAGGAAGAGTTCGAGTTCCCGCATGCCCCACAGCACATTGAAGTCCCCGGCGAGGATCAGCGGCCGATCGACCCCGCGGATCAGCTTGTACAACCGCTCGAGCTGATACTGCCGTTTGCGGTAGGTCAGAGAAAGATGCACCAGGAAGATGGTCAGCCGTTCCGTGCACACCTGAATCACCAGCCGCTTCACGCCTTCGTCGAAATAATGAAACCGATGGCTGATAATCGGCATTCTGGTAAGCACGGCATTGCCCTGGGTCCGCAACAAAGGGATTTTATGCGCCATTGAGGCGGAACCGTATTTGGTCTCAATCACATGGTGATAACCGAGTTGTTCGGCGATCATTTCCGCCTGGCACAGTTGGGCGGTCCGAAAAGAACCGCCGTCCACCTCCACCAGGCCCATGATATCGGGGTTAACCGACCTGATAAACTCAAGAATTTTATCGAAATTAAGGTGAGAGCGCCGCAGATAACCGGCATAGGGGAAAGGGAAATGAAAACGACCGCCAACCCCGGCGGCATATCGGATGTTGTAGAGTAAAAACCGCAACCATCACCCTCCCGGCCGGCTAACCACGGGACCGTCGCAGGCCGAACACCCCATGCTGCGCACTGCTGAACGCCGGATTCACGCCACCCCGGCCGCGGGGCCTCGATTCACCGCCGTTCTCGCCAACCGTCCGAACGGTTTCAACCACTTCGACAACCTCTTCGGTTTCCTTTCGATCGATCACAAAGTGTTCCGGCTTGACGGCCGCCACTCCTTGCGATTCGAGATAGAGGTCGTAAAAACGCGAGCAATCCTTGTAATAACTTTTTTTCTTCAGCCACACAGGATCATCGCCCTGGGCGCGCACATGATGGAAGGTCGAAAGATTGATCAGCAGGGTGGTCATGGATTCTTTCGCCATCCGCTGCACATTAAACGGCGCGCCGAAGTAGAGGTCGACATCATCTCTGATTTGACGCGACAATCCGTGCATTTTTTGTCCACGGACATTGATCTCCGGCAGATTGAAACGATGACAGGCCCAGGGCAACAGAAGCGCGCCCAAGAGAACCGACTCCGGAATCTTCACCGGTTCGGCGTCCTCGGTGCGAACGTGGAGCCGGTCCATGGCCGCCAACATCAGGAGGAGTTCCTGCCGGATGGTATCGCCCTGCTCGCCCTGCAAACAGGCTTCATAGAACGGAAAAAGTGCTGTCCAGAGCGAGGACTGTATGCAGAGTTCCGCCCAGGGCCGACTGGCCCCGGATTGCAGATCTTTGAGGATTTCATCCCGGATCCGGGAAGGCGGGCAGAGCTGCAGTTTATCCCGATGCCGTTGGAGGGCGGCGTAGGTTTCCGCCTCGATGGTAAATCCGGTTCGGGCGGCATGACGGATGACCCGCATGATCCGCACCGGATCCCTGACAAAACGCCGGTCTGGATCGCCAACCACCCGGATGATGCCCCGGTCAAGATCCTGGACGCCTTCGATGTAGTCGATGATGGTGTGACTTTCGATTTCGTAAAAAAGAGCGTTAATGGTCAGATCGCGCCGGAAGGCATCTTCTTCCAGGGTGCCGAAGGTATTGTTCGACGGCAGCACCTGCTCGTCGCCATCGATCTCGTATTCACTGCGCGAACGCAGGGTCGATACCTCAATGATCTTGTTCCCCCGGAAAAAAACCTGGACCAGACGAAACCGACGGCCAATGGTACGACTGTTGCGGAACAGCTGCCGCAGCTGGCCAGGTCGGGCATCGGTGGAAATGTCGAAATCCTTGGGGGTCCGGCCAAGATAAAGGTCGCGAACTCCGCCCCCAACCAGATAGCCCTTAAATCCGGCATCGCGCAGACGGTAAAGCACTTTGAGCGCTTCGCGGTCAAGCTGCTGCTCGCGTATGGGGTGGCCGGATTCAGGAATGATCGTGGCAGTCACCGTCGGCACGGCTGCCCGAACGGGCCCCTGACCCTGCGGCGGGGCGATCATGAAGCGCTTGACCAAAAAAAACTAGGTATCACGGATGCAAACCTCACTGACTTAAGCTTGAACGGTCTTTTCCCTGTATACCGATTCCGCGGCCTTGACAAAACGGGCAAAGATCTCCTGAACGGACAGGATTTCTTTCATCTTAAAGGTATTGGCGCCGGAAAAGACCAGTCCATTTTCGACATCGCCTTGCTGGGAAGCGGTCAGCCGGTCATTGATGCAGTACTTGTAATTACATTTCTTCAGGCACTGGAAACGGCATTTGTCCGCGGAAATATCGGCACCGCTCAACATCTTTTCGACAAAAGGGGTTTTGACCGCCCGCCCCGGCATGCCCACCGGTGAAGAAACCAGTACAATATCCTCCTCCCGCGCTTTGAGGTAGGCATCCTTGAATTCCTGCGAAACGGAGCACTCTTTGCTCAGAACAAAGCGGGAGGCGATCTGGACGCCATCGGCGCCGTACTTGTCCATCATCTCCGCCATTTCATAGCCATCGGTGATCCCGCCGGAGGCGATCAACGGTACTTTGGAGACTACTTTGCGGATGGTGGGGAACAGTTCCCGCAAGGAAACATCAGTGCCCAAGTGGCCCCCGGCCTCGGCGGCTTCGACAATGACCGCGGCGGCCCCCAGCTTTTCGGCCAAAGTGGCGAAGGCCGGCGAGGAAACGATCGAGACGATAGGAATATTATGGGTTTTGCCGATTTTAAAAATATCCCGGGAAAAACCGGCGCCGGTGATGATCATGTCGGCCCCGGCTTCAATCGACGCCATCACCAGCTCGTAAAAATCCTTCATGGCGTACATGATGTTAACGGCGATCACCCCCTTGGTGGCTTTCTTGGCCTTGCGGATATCCTCCTGCAGCTCGGGTACAGGAATCCCCGAACCGCCGATGGTGCCGATACCGCCGCATTCGGCAACCGGTATGGCCAGGGCGGAAGTGGAAACCCGAATGGACATCCCCCCCCTGGATGATGGGGATTCTTGCTATGAGTGAGCCTATTTTTAATTCTGGCAGTTTCATTCAATCCTCTTGGTCTATTGTTACGGTGCAAAATGCAAACATCAGGGGGAACGCTCCCTACTCCAAGATAATCCACCTTCGGAGTCCAAAAAGAATGCCGAGCTCCTGTTTGTTTGTCAAGCGTGGATACCGGCCCGCAACAACAGGGCCGAATAAAATAGAGATAATTGCTATTCTACCACAAAAAAGCCACATCAGCTTGACTTTTCACCCGTTTTGCGATTAGATTCTGAATTTTTATCAGTAGCAATCAACACGGTTATGGGCTGGCGCCAGACACCTCCCCATCGAAGAAAATGGAGTTTTCCTTGAAAATTCAAGCTATCAATGGCTTTAAGGATATTTTGCCCAACAGCGTGGGCCGTTGGCAATTAATCGAGCAGCGCGCCCGGGCGATTTTCGAGCGTTTCGGCCTCCAAGAAATTCGCATGCCGATCCTGGAAAAGACGGAACTCTTTGTCCGCTCCATCGGCGAGGCCACCGATGTGGTTGAGAAAGAGATGTACTCCTTTGCCGACAAAGGCATCACCATGCGGCCCGAAGCCACCGCGTCGATCATGCGGGCCTTCATCGAACACGGCCTCCATGTTCAGCAACCGGTACAGCGACTCTATACCATTGGCCCGATGTTCCGCCATGAACGGCCGCAAAAAGGTCGACTCCGGCAATTTCATCAGCTCGACGCCGAAATCATCGGGGCCGTGGAACCGCGCATCGATGCGGAATTAATCGCCATGGGCCAGATGCTGCTCGACGAACTCGGCCTGACGGTCAGCCTGGAGCTCAACTCGCTCGGCTGCCCGGAATGCCGCCCCCCGTTCAAGACCGCCCTGGTGGCCTTTCTCGAGCGGTCGATCGACGGCCTGTGCGACGACTGCAAGCGCCGGACCCACACCAACCCCCTCAGGGTGCTGGACTGCAAAAAACCGACCTGCAGAACTCTGGTGCAGGCGGCCCCGTCCATGCTCGAGGCGCTCTGCCCGGCATGCGATCACCATTTTCGGGAGGTCCAGGAGGCTCTGCAGGCCCTGGAGATTCCTTTCCGCCTCAATCGCTTCATGGTCCGCGGTCTCGACTATTACACCCGCACCACGTTTGAATTCCTCACCACCGATCTGGGCGCCCAGGCGGCGGTGGGTGCGGGCGGCCGCTACGACGGATTGATCGAAAGCCTGGGCGGGCCGGCACTGTCCGGCATCGGATTCGCCATGGGTATGGAACGGATCGCCCTGCTGCTGGAACAGCAGACCGGCACCCAACAAGACGACGCAGGCATGGATATTTTCCTGGCCGCCCTGGGCAGCAACACCCTCGCCCCCTGCAGCCTGCTGGCCCATCTGCTCCGCAAAGAGGGCATCAGGGCGGCTATCGATTACAGCGGCCGCAGCCTCAAGGCCCAGCTCAAACAGGCGGGCCGGGTGGGCGCCCGTTTCACCCTGATTGTCGGCGATGCGGAATGGGCCCAACAGGAAGGCATCCTCAGAAACATGCGCACCCAGGAACAGCAGCCGTTCGCCCTGACCGGCACCCCGGAGCAGCAGTGCCGCAACCTGCGGCAACGGCTGGCAACCACCACCGATTAACCGACCCTTCGGCGTCGTCCGGCCGCGTCCGACCAGGACGCAGGACGCCAGTATGGTTTTTTCCAGATCAGCCCGTCGGCTGACCTGCTTTATCTTTGGAGAACAGACATGGAATCAATGGGAGCGCTCCGGCGCACACACACCTGCAACGACCTCGGCCTCGATTTCCTCGACCAGGAAATCATTCTCATGGGCTGGGTACTCCGGCGACGCGATCATGGCGGGGTTATCTTCATCGACCTGCGCGACCGCTGGGGGATTACCCAGATTGTCTTCAACCCTGAAATCAATGGGGAGATCCATGCCAAGGCGCACCAACTGCGCAGCGAATGGGTCGTTGCCATCCGCGGCCGGGTGACCAAACGGCCGGCCTCCATGGAAAATATAAAACTCAAGACCGGCGCCATCGAAATCCTGGTCGACGAACTGCGCATTCTCAACATCAGCGAGACCCCGCCCTTCCCGCTGGACGAAGAAATCGAGATCTCCGACAACCTCCGCCTCCAGTACCGTTATCTGGACCTGCGACGGCCGGAAATCGCCAAAAACCTCATTCTCCGCCACCAGGCGCTGCAAAACGTCCGCGCCTATCTCAACGAGCATAATTTTCTTGAGATCGAAACCCCGATGCTCACCCGCTCCACCCCGGAAGGAGCCCGGGACTACCTAGTGCCGAGCCGGGTCAATGCCGGTAAATTCTTTGCCCTGCCCCAGTCGCCGCAGCTGTTTAAACAGATCCTGATGGTCGCGGGCATGGACCGGTATTATCAGATCGTCAAGTGTTTCCGCGACGAAGACCTCCGCGCCGACCGGCAGCCCGAATTCACCCAGATCGATATGGAGCTGAGCTTCATCACCGAGGCCGAGATCATCACCATTGTCGAAGGCATGATTAAAAGCCTGTTCAAAGCCGTCAAAAACATCGAACTGCAGCCGCCCTTCCAGCAGATCACCTACGCCGAGGCCATGCGGCGCTTCGGCACCGACCGGCCCGACTCCCGCTTCGGCCTGGAGCTGGTCGACCTGACCGAGCCTCTGCGCTCCTGCGGTTTCAAGGTTTTCAACACGGTTATTGAAAAAGGCGGCGTGATCAAGGCGATTAACGCCAAAGGCTGCGGCGGATTTTCGCGCAAGGACCTCGACGACCTGACCGAGTTTGCCAGCCGTTTCGGAGCCCGCGGGATGGCGTGGATTAAAATCAAAGAGGATGAGTGGCAATCGCCGATCACCAAATTTTTCAGCGAAGAGGAAATCAAGGCCATGGCCGTGGCCCTTGACGCCCAGCCCGGCGACCTGATTCTTTTCGGCGCGGACAAGGCCAAGACGGTGCATCAGGTCCTTGCCGAGCTTCGCCTCGAGTTGGCCCGGCGGCTCGGCCTGGCGCAGGAAGGATCCTTCAATTTCCTCTGGGTCACCGATTTTCCGCTGCTCGAATACGACGAGGAGCAGAAACGCTACACCGCGGTGCACCATCCCTTCACCGCCCCCAATGAAGACCAGCTGGAGTTGCTGGAAACCAACCCGGGCGCCGTCAACAGCCGGGCCTACGACCTGGTCCTCAACGGCAACGAAATCGGCGGCGGTTCGATCCGTATCCACAGCCCAGCCATGCAGAAAACAGTGTTTCAGGCCCTGGGCATCGAAGCCGAGGAAGCCCAGGAAAAATTCGGTTTCCTCCTGCGTGCCCTGGAACTGGGCGCCCCGCCCCATGGCGGCATCGCCTTTGGCGTGGATCGGCTGATGATGCTGCTCACCGGCTCCTCCTCCATCCGCGACGTTATCGCCTTTCCCAAAACCCAGAAAGCCACCTGTCCGCTCACCGAGGCACCCTCCTCGGTGGCCCGCAAGCAACTGACCGAACTGCACCTGCGCCCGGACTGGAAAGAAAAGGAGTAAGGCCAGCCAGTTGGAGAGACGAATCCCCCCCGCGTACCGGGGACCGGCACATGGTTCCCGGCACGCGGGGCGGCGCAAAACCCGCCCCTGAAAGCGGCAGACGGCGCGATAAAGAGCGCCGATCGATCAGGCCGGCCCGGACGGCTCAGCCCCGTGACTGCCAGACCCCGTCAAGCAGGAGTTCGTGGGGACGAAAACCGCGTTTGTAATCCATGCCGGGGTGTCCGTCGATCCAGTAGCCGAGATAGAGATAATCGATGTTCTGCGTCTTGCAGATGTGATTCAGGGTTAAGACGTTCAAGGTGCCGGGGCTGCGCCACCCTTGCTCCGGATCAAAAAAGAAATAGACCGCATTCAGCCAGGACGGCGCCGCGTCGACCACCGCCACCCCGAGCAGCTGCTCGCCGATCCGATAGCGGACCTCAAAACATCGGCTGATGCTGGTGATGAAGAAACCGGTATAATAACTATCGGCCCGACTGCTGCCGCCCGGAAACCGGGTGGAAAGGAAACGCTGGAGCAGATCCAGGTTCTCCCGCGACATGGTCAGCGGACTGATTTCCACCGCCACATCCTGGTTTTTCTTCCAGACGCGTCGCTGGTTGCGATTAAGCCGAAACCGCTCCGGACGCAGCCGGATCGGCACGCACAGACGACATCCCGGACAGCGCATATTATACATGCAATTACCGTTACGACGGTATCCGTAGGCCAGGAATTCCCCCATGGCCATATCATCAAGCCGGCCGAGCATCGCCTGATGATAGATGGCCCGCTGCTCCATGCCATAGGGACATTCGGCCACCGCATTGACAAAGAAACGCTCCAGTCCCTGATCCAGCCCGGGTGGAATATCCCGATCCGCCTCTTCCCTTCCCGTCACGTCGAACCTCCCAGCCCCGGCTACACCAAACCCTGATCGAGCATGGCATCTGCAATCTTGACGAATCCGGCAATATTGGCGCCGGCCAGATAATCGCCGGCCACACCATAGGTCGAAGCCGCCTCCAAACAGGTACGGTGGATACTTTGCATAATCATCCGCAGCCGGTTATCCACAACCTCCCGGGACCAGCTCATGCGCATGGAATCCTGGGCCATCTCCAGGCCGGACACCGCCACGCCCCCGGCATTAGCGGCCTTCGACGGCCCGAACAGGATGCGATGCTCCCGGAAAAATTCGATGGCCGCCGGGGTCGAAGGCATGTTCGCCCCCTCGCAGACCAGCCGTACCCCACCTTCGACCAGATGACGGGCGTCCCTGCCGCTGATCTCGTTCTGGGTTGCGGCGGGCATCGCACAATCCGCCGGGTACATCCACAGCGGGTTATACTCCAGGGCCGGATCGACGGCAACATAGGAGGCTCGCGGGTAGTGCTGCGCATACTCACCCAGGCGGCCTCGACGGATATTTTTAAGCTCTTTGATAAAATCCAGCTTGCCGCTGTCAATGCCTTCTTCATCATAAATATAACCGGAGGAGTCCGACAGGGTGAGCACCTTACCTCCCAGCTGCAGGATTTTCTCCGCGGTGAACTGCGCCACGTTACCCGAACCCGAGACCAGACAGCGCTTGCCGACCAGGTTCTCCCCGGAAAGCCCCAGCATCTCTGCGGCAAAATAGACCACCCCGTAGCCGGTTGCCTCCGGCCTGATCAGGCTGCCGCCCCAGCCCAGTCCCTTACCAGTGAGCGCACCGGTGAATTTATTCTGTAATTTTTTATACATCCCGAAAAGATAGCCGATTTCCCGAGCGCCGACGCCGATATCGCCGGCCGGCACATCGGTATCCTCGCCGATATGCCGAAAGAGCTCGGCCATAAAGGCCTGGCAAAACCGCATGACCTCACCATCGGACCGCCCCTTGGGATCGAAATCCGCGCCCCCTTTGCCGCCCCCCATGG
This sequence comes from uncultured bacterium, assembly GCA_903842475.1. Classification (GTDB taxonomy): domain Bacteria; phylum Desulfobacterota; class Desulfobulbia; order Desulfobulbales; family Desulfobulbaceae; genus Desulfobulbus. The sequence continues at coordinate 1,041 of CAIMMA010000084.1, read as the reverse complement.
GCAGCGTGGTCAGGCTGTTTTTAAACACCTGTTCAAAAGCAAGAAACTTAATGATCGAAAGATTGACCGTAGGATGAAAACGGAGCCCGCCTTTGTACGGACCGATGGCGGAATTCATCTCCACCCGAAAGCCGCGGTTGACATGCACCTTCCCCTGGTCATCCATCCAGGGCACCCGAAACAGGATCGTCCGTTCCGGCTCAATCATCCGCTCCACAATCGCCTGCTGACGATAGCTGGGGCGACGATCAAGAACCGGCGCAATGGTAGCCAGAAACTCCCTGATCACCTGATGGAATTCCCATTGTTCCGGATCCTGCCGGGTGATGGTTGCCAGAATGTGCTCCATGCAATTACCTTCGTCTTGACGACTTCACTTGATGCCTTTGGGTGAGGACCGAAACAATGTGACCGCCGCCGTTTCCCGGCCGAGCTCTTCGCGGGTATTGACATTGCGCCAGCAGGTCCGGAGATGGGATGGCGGCTGCGGGGTTATCACCCCTGACGCTGCCTGGAGCAGATTCATCCGCCGCTGCCCACTGGCGGCCATGGCTTCCAGCAGGGGACGGCACGCCTGATCGTAGTAGGCGAGCAAGGGCTCGATTCGACCATCCCCCGCCAACTCCGGCAGTACTGCAACGACCCCGGATTGCCGGCAATCGAGCAGCCACTGAAGGGCCGCCGCCTCCATGTCCGGGAGATCGCAGGCCACCACCAGCCAGGAAACCTGCGGATACCCGCGAAAGGCGGCAAGGATTCCGGCCAGCGGCCCGCCCAGGCCGGCGACATCGGCAACCCGGAGCCCCCTGTCCAAGGCCGGGGGCAGCTCGCCGCCACCGGCGATAACGACCTGCGACACCTCGGGACGCAGCAGCGCCACGGTCCGCTCGATCCAGGTCCGCCCCTCCTGCTCGATCAGATGTTTGGGCGTCCCCATGCGGCTGCTTCTGCCGCCGATCAGCACGCACCCCCAAACCGGGGTTGCCGCCTCCGGGCTTTCGGGAATCATGGCCAGTCCGATCCCTGGGGAAAAAGGCCGGC
>CAIMMA010000083.1 GCA_903842475.1 uncultured bacterium | reverse complement strand
GACCCACCGGCAAAAACAACCGCCAGTGCCTGTTCACGGTGATCGAGGACCCCAGGAGTCTGGCGCTGTTGAAGCGGGAAACCATCGAAGGGTTGCGGGCGGCGGTGATCGAGAAACGGCTTCCCGAAGGCCAGAGCTATTTCCGCCATGTGGTTTCCGCCTGGGATCAGGGCCGCGATATTATTTTCAGAGATGCGCCCCACCTGCTGATGGTCTCGGTGCCCCAAACGGCCAGCACCCCGGATGCGGACATGCTGATCGCCATGAGCTACTTCGAACTCCTGGCCGCCTCCATGGGCATCGGCACCCTTTGGAACGCCATGATCCGCTGGGCCTTTTCCCTGATCAGCACCGACATGTACGCGCGCCTTGCCATCCCCGGGGACCACGTCAAGGGCTACGCCCTCCTCTTCGGCAGACCGGCGGTGCAGTACCACCGCACCGTGCAGCGCGACGAGGTCCGGATCAATCGGGTGCATTTGGCCTGATTGCGGCCGGAGACTCCCAGCAATTGACGGCATATGCGCCTTTGCCGAGGCGTGGCCGGATGACCGAATCGTCCAACAGGCTGTTGGACAATTACCTTGGGGCCAGAACCTGGTGCTGCCGCCCCGGCTGAAGCAACCGGAATAGCGCCTTGCTTATGCCCGGTCAGCCATCGAACATGGCTGGTCGCGCAGTGTGCTCAATATCCACATCGAAACCCGCCTTCTCGAACGCCCCGGCAAGGCCGTTTCCAATTTTAGGGGCCTGAGGGTCAGAGAGACCCCTTTTCGCGAAAAAAAAAAGCGCGTTCTTAAAAAAGGCCGCGAGTCGCGTCGCCGACAGATTGATAAACAAGCAAATGCGCAACATCATACAATACAGAACCTTTTCAAATAACTATGCTCCTTTCACTAGCGGTGGCCCAAAATTCCTTGAAAGGAGAACCATATGGAAACGAAAGAAATTGCAGCATGTATGGCAAATGGAACAATAACCCACAGGGACAGAGATGATCTAACCGGGCAAATTCAATGGCATGAACATCCAACATTCAAGGGGGTATGTCTTAAGCATTTAATCAGAGGTCAGGATACCGACGGAACGCTTAGTTGCCATCTAGTAAGAATTGATCCCAATGCTATTTTGGAAGAACATATCCACGAAAACCAGTGGGAATTACATGAGGTCATTGCAGGGGAAGGAACATTCATCCTAGGAACCAGAGAGACCACCTACGCTCCCGGCCATATGAGTGTGATCCAAAAAGGATTGGAACATAAAGTAATTGCAGGAAAAAACGGCTTAGTTCTACTCGCCAAGTTTTGCCCCGCCTTGCTCTAGATGCATAAACAAGGTCACGGAGAAAAGGGGACAGTCCCCTTTTCTTTGTTGATGGCCCGAAGGATGTCCTCCTTGCGGGAGAGTTCCTTGAACCCGGGGATGGCGGAGATGATGGCGCCGGCAGCCAGGGGATGCTCGCCCAGGGCATAGAGTGAGCCCCGCGCTGATTTGAGCTTGCCCAAGTCATGGCCCAGGGCGGCCACCATGGTATCGGGGATCACATGCCAAGCCTGATTGTCGGAGAGCAG
>CAIMMA010000082.1 GCA_903842475.1 uncultured bacterium | reverse complement strand
TTCCAATTGATTTTTCAGGTCACGCTTCCGAAAGCATCCTAGCCGGACACCAACGAGGCATCTCAACACATTTACAAGTTAAAAAATGTAAAAAAATTAAATATTTAACACGAAATCAATCCACACGGACAGCCTTGGCGATCGCTGAAAAACCAGAAAAACCATCCGCCTTCCGAAAAGGCGGAAAAAATCAAAAACCCACAAAAATGCAATGAAAAATCTTTCTGGTTTTCTATAAAAACAACAGAATCAAATAGTTTTTATTGTCTTCCCTTTTCTTTTCATGTTAGAAAGAAGGTGTTTTTGAGTTTTGGGTTCAAAACTATTGTTGTTTGCAGAAAAACAATATAATTTCAATGCAATATAAGGTTGCACAAACCCTACTACTACATATGAAAATATTGCCCGATCTGCTTTACCCCTGTATCTTCGTCTTTATTTTGGTGTCACTGTCTGCCTGTTCACCGCACACCAAACAATACAGCTTGGACCAGCGAACGGTTGCCGGGGTTCCTCAGGAGGAAGAAATTTCCACCATCGTCGAACCCGAATTAACCGCACAAGAGGAACTGGCCGCCCTCAAACAACTCGGCGTGACTAAAGACGGGGAGCTTGCACCGTTACCGGAAGGACTGAACCTTGCCCATTACGATTTCCCGGTCACCATTAACAAGCAGGTACTTTATTACCTCGATTTGTTTCAAGGAAAACAAAGAAAATCCTTCACTATCTGGTTAGCCCGCTCCGGCCAATACATACCTACCATCCAAGAAGAATTTAAAAAGGCGGGCCTACCTCGGGATCTTGCCTATCTGGCGATGATCGAATCCGGCTTCAATCCTTCAGCCTACTCCCCCGCCGATGCATCCGGCCTCTGGCAATTCATTGAGGGGACCGGGCGTAATCACGGCCTTAAGATCGACTCCTGGGTCGATGAACGCCGCGAGCCAGAAAAGGCCACAAAGGCGGCAATCCGCTATTTGACCAAGCTATACAAAGATTTTGACGATTGGTATCTTGCGGTCGCAGCCTATAATGCCGGTGAAAAAAGAATAGAAACGGCTTGTAAAAATAAAAACACCGAAGATTTCTGGGAAATTGCCGGGTCTGATGGCATTTATCTGGAAACCAAACGTTATGTACCCAAGCTGATTGCGGCTATTCTCATTGCCCGCAACCCCGACAAATTCGGATTCACCGATATCAAATATCATCAATCTTCACCCTATGACGTCATCGACCTCCCTGGTGGTGTTGCCCTCGAAGCTGTAGCGGTCACTGCAAATACCTCGGTCAAACATCTACGCGTGTTGAATAACGAATTACAGAAGAATCAAACCCCGCCCAAGGCGGGGAAATATTCGTTGCGAATCCCCTCTGGCACCAAAGAACTGGTAGCCAGTAATCTTGACAAATTACGACCGGTCTCCACAGTCACCTATACCACCCACACTGTCAAAAATGGTGACACCCTGACAACGATCTGCAGCCTCTACAATATCAGCAAAACAAATCTGCTGAAGGCAAACAACCTGCGTACCGCCGAGTTGCCTCAGGGACGCCGTCTGCACATCCCTGTTGCCACAACCAAATATGTCCTGCCGAAAGACGGCGAACGGCCAGAAGACCGTATAGCTAAAATCATCAAGGACAATAAAGACCAGCAGCAAATTATCCACCACCAACTGAAGCCGGGGGAAACTTTAGCTAAAGTTGCCGATCAGTATCAGGTGCCTATAAAAAACATTCTGCTATGGAACAAATTGGCCGACCTGAAGCAGGTCAAAAAGGGCCAACAACTCACTCTCCACCTCGACCAGCCTGCACCTGAGGCCGCGGCCGTAAAAAAATTGGCCGCAAAAGTAATCGCAACTGTGGAACCCACCGGAATACCTTCACTGGAAGCAACTAAAAAACAAAGCGTTGCCAGCTCCCCGGCACCCAAGGCGGTTGTGAAACAAACGCAACAAATAGCACTCGCCCCAGACCGATTGGCTCCTGAGGCGAAAAAGGTCGCGACCCTGGGCATGAAGAGTTCCGAAGCCCAAGCCACAAAAGCTCAGCCTAGTCTGGAAGCCGCCAAAAAACTAAAAATAAACAATTCCCCGCCCGCCCAAAAACCTCAGGTAGCGTCAGTCAAATCAGATCCCAAGACGCAACCTAAGACATGGTATGTGGTAAAAGATGGCGATTCGCTGGGAGCCATAGCCAAAAAATTTCAGATTTCCGCTCAAGATCTTCGTCAATGGAACAATCTTAATGGCGGCAATCTTCAAGCCGGTGAAAAGTTACTCGTTAAGAAAGGTTGAATGCCGGCAGTTCCACCGGTGGCATAATTGTCACCTGAGACAACGCAACAGCGCCATTTTTTTCCTTTAGGTTTCTTTTAAGCTCTGATTCCTTCCCTTTCGGTAGCGGTACATTGGTCGCGGCAGCAATAACGCACAGGCAAGCGCTTTAACAGAAATCTGGTCGCTATCAATCAGAGCATCGCTGCATTGGCGCCGCCCTCGATGTAGCGCAGGTCGCTGAAACTTTTGTCCCCCTAGCAAATGATTGCTGCTTCTCACCGCCCAGGCAAGACCGTTCAGATTGCATTGTCAGCATAGATCATTGATCCAAACTGCTCATTTCAAATCTCATAGACTCCAAGTGTTACGATACCGATTCGCTACCGCCCCCTTATATTTCTTTTTTTTCAAGAAAAGCACTGAGAATCATTTTGTTAACAGGGTGGTTTGGCAGTGCCCCCATTCAAAGTCCAATTTCTCCTTACGTGACTTTCCCTACGCCTCGCCCTTGGCCCAGCAGCAGGATTTCATCGGATTTATCGCTAAAGTCGAGTAGAGTCACCATATGCACCCCCACCCCCCGAACACCCAGTATCCGAGAACATGTCAGCATCAAGCTTTCCTGCTCATCAGTATTCCGGCGATGGTACCATTATCCCGCTTGCCGACAAAATCGCCTTACCGGTTGGCACAGCGCAGATCTTCCGACAATAGACAGACCTGGTCAAACGGGTTATCGAACCGGAACGAACCGATTGGGTTTGCATCGAACTTTATAATAAGGGATATGCGCCTTTATTGAGGAAATGCAATT
>CAIMMA010000081.1 GCA_903842475.1 uncultured bacterium | reverse complement strand
GGGAGGTGCCAACATACAGACAACCAGTATGATTCCGGTGGAACCCGGCGCCAGTTATCTGTTTTCCCTGTCCTACCGTTCAGAAGGCTTTGGAGAAAAGGGCAAATATAGTGGCGTCGATTCTTCAGCACAGCTTAAGTGGCTTGACGGCCTGGGCAAAGAGATTTCATTCAGCGGGATACTCTCATTTCCATATCACGCTGTTCCCGAGTGGGACCTGCGTGATACAATCGCTACGGCACCCGCCAATGCGGCAGGCGTCATAATAGGTTTGGGCATGAGCAATAACAGCATGGAAAAAGCAGGGAGAGTCATACCGTCCATATTGTGGATTGATGCTGTCCATCTTCTGCGTTATTTCCCTCCACCCGATCCCGAACTGGTAAAAAGAAAGGTCGAAAAAATAGTTGATGGCGGCTGGGACAGTTCAATAGTCAAGTCCTATAATCTGAGCGCATTGCGCCGTGGGAAATTCAGTAAGATTGTCAATGATCCCGCTGCCACAGACAGTACTTGCCTGAGAGCATTGACCACCGAAGGAAAAGGCCTGATCGCGCATTCACCGTATTTCACCAGCCCGATTCCCGGACTCTACCGCGCAGTGCTTCGTGTTAAAACAACCGCCAAAGACAGCGACGTTCTTTTCGGTTCCATGGACATAGCCTCTGAAAATTCATCTTCACGCGGCGGGATTTCCATCAGGTCAAAGGATTTCACGATTCCGGAAAAATATAAGGACTTCTCCTTAGACTTCATACTCAGGGCCAATGGATACTGGAATTTCGTTTTGATTACCGAGGGGAAGGCGGAATGGTCCGCCGACACTGTCCGAATATATCCTCTCAAGTATTTCTCAGACAAGGAAATGCTTGATGTATTTCCAGCAATGGAGGGTTCTGTTCCGGACAAGCTTGTTCCAGCTGCGACAGGTCCAAGTTCAGCATTGCTGCTAGCCGGCCAAGGTTATGACTACTGGAAAATCGCCGACGCCCTGCATGCCGGACAGGTTCCCTTGACTCCAATATTTGTCCGTGGCGGACGCAGCCAGTCTTTCCTTGATTTTCCGGATACGGCCGAGGCTTTGTTCAAACACCGTCTGCTTGTCATGTGCGATGTCGACGCCCAAAGCCTTTCACTTAAACAGAAGAAAATGATCCTCGAGTTCGTTTCCAGGGGCGGCGGACTGGTCTTGCTGGGCGGACACAAGGCATTCGAGCACGGCGGCATCCAGAACTCGCTGCTGGCGGAACTTCTGCCGGTCTCGTTCATGTCAACCGAAAACATGCCGTTTGCAGAAGGCGGACGTGCCGCAAAACTAGTTAAAGGAGCTGCGCATCCGACAACCGACTTTATTTCAATGGATTCGAATCCTGTCTGTTTCCGGTGGCACCGCGCAAAAGCCAAAGAAGGAGCTGTGACAATTATTTCTCTGGACAAAGGAGAGCCGGCGGTGGTAATCGGAAACTTCGGAAAGGGCCGCGTCGCCTGTGTGCTTATGACCTGTTACGGTGATCCCGCAACTGGAGAAAATCCCTTTTGGACTTGGCCGACCTGGACTCTCTTTCTAAGGGACATTTGCTGGTGGACCACCGGAAAGGAAGACAGGAGATTTAATTAAAAAGTTTTTTGGGAACTCCAAAAACTGACATGTGATAATATGAAGAAGAGGGAAAATACTATGAATGAAACTATTCTCAATCCTGACACGATGCGTGAGCGCAAGGCGGCTTTTTTTCGCCATGTGCAATCGCGCTCCTTGACGTTTTTCACCCCTGATGGAGAATACCGCCCGCAGATCGAACCGGACCGGCGGATCACTTACTGGATACTTCCGGCATTGTTTTCGGCGGCGGATCCGAAGATCAAGGCGTTAGGCTTGAATCTCTACACCAACGATCCCTGCTGGAACGAATGGAACATCTTCACCACCTCCAGCATCGCGTCCAACCTGATGCGGGAACGCGCCCATTTGACTCCTGAGCTGATCACCCGATCCGAAGAGCACCTTTCAAGGTTTGCCAAAGTGGACGGCGGCCGCCAGCCCTGCAGCGGCGCCAACGACTACATGTTCCATGGCGCCAACGACAACATGCCGGCCATGGCCACCCGGACACTCGTCTTTGCTGGCGAACTGCTGGGACGAAAGGATCTGCTGGATCATGGACTGTTCCTCCTGGAGACGCTTTGCGCCAATTTCCAGCGGCGCGGACTCTTGAGCGAATACAACAGCAGCACCTACACTCCGATCACCCTGGTGTCGCTGATGGACATTGCCGAATGCGCCAAAAATACAGAAGCCCGGGAGATGGCGGAGGCCTGCGCCAACCGCGTGCTGCTTGATCTGGTGGCACACTGGCACCAACGCATGGGGGCGCAGTCGGGCTCCAGTTCCCGCTGTTACCTGCCTGACCACACACTGACGCTGAGCACGCAGAATACTCTTATGTGGTATCTGGGTTTTCCGGGCGTCATCAATCCGATAAATGCCTTGAGCGTCGACTACGACGACCCTCTACATCATGGTCCGGACAATGCTTTCCTGAACGCACAATTCGTCGAGTGCTTCTCTCCGGACTTCTCGCGGGTGCGGCCGGGGATCGTTGACTTTGCCCGCCAGGAGCGGAGTTACCCGTATGAGGTGCGCGCCAACATGGATTCCATGAAAACCACCTCTGTCCAGACCCGCACCTGGCAGCAACCGAACTGGTCGCTTGGCACCGCCTCAGTAGAAATGTGGGCGGGACAGAGCGGACAGCACGTCACCCTGCGCGGAACCGTGTTGCGTGGCTATGATCCATCCGACTGGCGCAATCGCGTGGCGCTCTGGCACTATGTGCAGAGCGGTCCGCTGGACTGGGGCGACATGATCGCTCCTCCTCACAACTACCGTGAGACGCCCACCACGCATGTGAGTGACTACGGACAGTATCACGTTTTGCAGGACAAGGGGAGCGCCATGGTGCTGGGCAACCTGGGCAGCGCCCTGGTCGACAAGGAGGTGGACAACCTCAAGCTGGTGATCATCGCCAGCATCTTCGACCAGTTGCCCGACGAGATGCTCGTCAATGAGACGCCGCTGACCGCATGGACAGGTGAGGCGAATGCCAGCGAATGGCATTTCCTCAGATTCGGTGGTGTCTTCATCGGCCTGCGTGCGGCGGGAATGCTCGATGAGGTGATGCTACCGCTTCGCCGCGTTTTGAAGGAAGGTTACCTGCGGCTGGAGGTGTTGGCTTTCGAAGGCAAGGCAACTCTCATTACACAGGAGCTGCGAAAAACATTGGATTACGCCTATATCCTGGAAATGGCTTCCTCCGCAGAGTGCAGTTTTGCACAGTTCCGTGCGGAATGCCAGAAAGCCACCTGGGAATGCTTTCACGCATTCTATCGAAACAGCCGATATCAGGGCCGTCATGGTGAGCTGCAGATTGTCGACAGCATTGATCCCGAAGGCGTGCGTTTCATGGCGGTGGACGGGGAAACCGAGACTCCGACATTCTTCAGCGCCACCGGCATGGATCCAAAACTGCTTCAGCTTTTCCCGGACGGACGCATAGTGAGTCAGCGGCGGCTGGTTTATGACTACGACTTCGTCGGCTCACCATTTTACAAAATTCGACAGCATGTGCTGGCGAGTGGCGTTAAGGAATGTGGGATGTTATACCGCAGCATGGCTGCGGACAGGTTTTCCGATTTACTTGTTTTACATAAATATTCAAAAACATCAATTTAGATTGAGGTAATCATGTTGAACCAACTCATTGAAATCTCGCCGGCCTGCAAACTGGAAATTGTAGTCGCCGACAACGGCGATTTCCTCGGCCTCGGCCGAGTTACGGTCAACGGAGTGGAGTTACGCGGCGCGGCGCGGCCGCTGCAACTGCGCCTCGACACGCCGGACGGCATCCTCTATCCGCGACTGGAATTGCTGACGGTCGACCACGGCGGCGACGGCACGGCGCGCGTCAACCTGCGGGCGCACGGCGTTCGCTGGAGCCGCGGCGAGTATGCCGACGACTACGACCAGGCGACCGTGTGGCTCTCCGACAGCGCCGAACCCGTGGCGGACGAGCTCGCACTGCTCCTCAAGTCGGCCACCCTGACCCTCGGCGGGCGGGAGTGGCAGGGCTTTTCCTACGCCTGCGAATTCCGCAGTGCGGCGCGGCAGATCCACCGGCTGCTAATCCATGGGACGTGGGAGATCGGCGGCCGGATCACCGGCAACACCGTGCTCTCTCAGGGGCAATGCAACATGCCGGTCTATGTCGGTGCCAAGGAGAGTGTATTCACCACCGCCTGTCTCAAGACCCTTGACCAGTACGGCTCGCCCCAGGGCAACTCCTTCCAGCTCGGGCCGCGTGGCGGCCTGCTCCAAGGGTTCGACTTCCAGGTCGCCCAGGAGGGTGCGCTGTTGCAATACTGGCCGGAACTGGACAGCATCTCGAGTCTGGTCGAATCGCCTGCGGGGAGCGACCTGCTGCACGTCGTGGACGAATACCGCTTCCCGCTAGCCGCAGAGATCACGACTCCGGAGAAGCGCGTCCTCTTCCTCGCTGGCGCCCTCGCCGAACATGAGGTCCAAGACCTCTGGTGGGAGGCGCGGAAAGACTGTTATGGCCGGGTCAAAAAGCGGTTCAACATCACGCGAACGGCACCGCTGCCGGAAATGGGGCTCAAGTACCAGACCCGTGTGGCGGACGGTAGATTGCTGATGAACATCGGTGGCCAGGAGGTGGACAGCACCGAGGTGCCCTACGCCATTGCCGAACTGGTGCTGCCGGTACTGGCGGAACAGGGGATCAAGCGTTTCTTCCCGGAAGTCATGAGCGAGAGCGACGTGACTGCGCTGGGGATGAAACGCAAGCTGGACGACGGCGTGCATGGCGATCTGCACTGTTCCAGCGTCTGCTCCACCCATCGCTTTTTCCCTGCCGAGTTCTGGGGCGGCATCAAGGCTTGGAAAGCCATGGCCGACAAGGCACATGCGCTGGGCATGGCGATCGGCGCCTGGCTCGCCCCGCATCTCTCGCCGCGCGCCCCGATCTTCTTGGAACACCCCGAGTATCGCATGACCAGCGTCACCGGCCTGCCCGCCGGCGGCGGCTATGGTTTCCAGACGATCGTGGTGGCCGACTGGAACACGCCGGTCGCCGACTGGCTGATTGCCGACCTGAAGCGCTGGAAAGAAGAGGGCGGCCTGGATTACCTCTTCACCGACTCCATCTCCAACATGGGGCTGGTGCAGACCAACTACAGTGCGAAGATGCGAACCAACTTCGCCGCTCTGGGGCGTCTTTTCAGTCGCATCCAGGCCCTCGGGATTCCCTCGCTCTCTGTCGAGGGGCTATCTCCTTGGGCCTACGGCCGCTTCGGCATCGCCGACCTGCGGGGCGACCTCATGGAGCAGAACCACGCAGTCGCCGGCCAGAACGATTTCGGCTGGTGGGTGGAACATATGGAAATGATGGACGGCCTGTGGCTCGGGTGCGGCGCCCGCAAACGCAGCCCGGAGGAGATGGAGCAGCTCCTCTTCCGTGCCATGGCCGCTGGCGGCTATGTCTGCTACGAGCACGAGTACGGCATCGACCACAAGATATCCCCGTGGTGGAGTCGCCTCAACCATGTCCTCAACCAGGCGCAGCCGCACATGCAGACCCGGCGCGTCCTGCCCGACGGCGCCGGCATCGTCTGGCACGACGGTGACATCCGTACGGTCTGGACCTTCAAGGACATCGCACTGGATCTTCCAGCCAAGGCCAAAGTCGAGGCGCTGGAGGGGCATACGACGCGTTCCGTGAAAGACAATGGATCCGCCACACTCCCCGCCTGGGGCGTTTATCGGTTTCACTAGGAGAATGACAATGTCGACGATGAAGACCTTGGATCACGAAAACGCCCCCGCTGTCGCCGTTCTGGTTGATGATCTGCTGGGGCGCCTGTCGTTGCGCGAGAAGATCGCGCAACTCCTATCGGTCGAAGTAATGGATCTGACCGAGAACGGGGAACTGAGCGCGGCCAAGACGCAGGCCTTGCTCGCCGACGGCATCGGCCAAATCAGCAAGATTGGTGGCGCGTTGCCCCAGCATTTTCAGCCCGACCAGGTGGCGCGGTTGCACCGGGAGATCCAGGCTTTCCTAGCGACGCACACCCGCCACGGCATCCCCGCACTGGTCCATGAGGAATGTCTCTCCGGTTACATGGCCCGTGGCGCAACCTGTTTTCCCCAGGCCCTGGCGCTGGCCAGTTCCTGGAATCCGGAATTGGTGTATGAACTTGCCGAT
>CAIMMA010000080.1 GCA_903842475.1 uncultured bacterium | reverse complement strand
GGGTCAATGGGGCTCCCGTGGAGTTTGATCATGGGGATTACAAAGACACCATTTGCCGTGGGCCGGAAACCTTTTGGTATGACTACAAACACGACCAGGAGTTCGATGTGACAAAATATGTCAAACCCGGACAAAAGAACACGGTCGCCTTTCGTGTCTTTAAGTCATTCGACCATGCGGGTAGCTACGATCGAATCTTCCTGCTCGCTAACCTTCCCCAAGAAAAGAATGAAAGAAAATCCAATGACCCGGAAAAGTAGCTTGCCTCTGAAATCCCAATTAAAAATCAACTCCATCAAACCCATGCAAAGTCCAATCCTCTATCGCAGCCAGCGGTTCACGGCCGCTTTCGTCACAACGTTTTGCTTCTGGTGCGTCATGCCAGGTCAGGCAGCAACCCCGGAAGGGAAAACTCTTGAGGCCACCAAGAGTTCCGTCCAGATCGCGCGGGCGGGAAAAGCGGCTGTCCCGATCGTGATTTCGCCGGAGGGTTCGGAGGCGATCAAGAAGACCGCTGCGGAGCTGGCCGGCTACCTCAAACGGATTACAGGTGCCGAGTTTCCCGTCGAACAGGGCAGGGAGGCCAAGGGGATCACGCTGGGAACACTGGAGCAGTTCCCCGATGCGGGCCTGAAGGAGCCGATGGCTATCAAAGAGGGATACAACGGGGTAGAGGCGTTTGCGATCCGTAGCGACGACGGACACATCCGCCTGCTGGGAAACACCGACCTCGGGGTTGAGCACGCCGCCTACCGCTTTTTGGAGTTGCTGGGCTGCCGCTGGTTCTTCCAAGGGGAGACCTGGGAGATCGTCCCCAGCCTTTCGGACCTCGCCTTCAACCTGAACGAGACCAGCCGTCCGGACATCTGGTCCCGCAATATCTGGTTCGGCCGCACGGGGCAGAAATGGGAGAAAGGGGATCCCGACGCCAACGCCGCCTTTGATTCCTGGGCCAGAGGCAACCGGATGGGGATGTCCCTGAAGTTCAACGTCTCTCATAACTGGCACGCGATTCCGACCGCATTCAAGGATGACGGCTCCCCCTATAAGAAAGAGTTCGAGGCGCATCCGGAGTATTTTGCCCTTGTCGATGGCAAACGCAATACCGCGCAGTTCGCGCAATTCTGCGTAACCAATCCCGGGCTTCAAAAACTGATCATCCAGTATGCCAACCGGTATTTTGAGAAAAATCCGGATGCCGACATGGTCTCCCTTGACCCGGCGGACCAGCCCGGGTGGTGCACCTGTCCAGAGTGCGCAAAGCTGGGACATCACAGCACCCAGGCATTCTACCTGGCCAACCTGGTCGCGAAAGAGATTCAAAAAACGCATCCCGGCAAGTATGTGGGACTATTGGCCTATAGCTGGCATTCGGACCCGCCGGATTTTGTGCTGGAGCCCAATGTTTACGTGCAGCTCACCGCCGGGATGAATGCTTCGAAGTTCTCTTTTGATGAGCTGTTCAAGGCGTGGACAGCAAAGTGCGCCCACATGGGGATCTACGAGTATTACTCCTATTGGGAGATGGACAAGTCCATGCTCCCGGGAACGGGTGTCGAGAACAAGCTCGAAGACCTGGGTCCGCGCATGCGCAACTTCGCCACAAACCACGTGGCCAGCATCAGCGCCCAAGCCTCGAACAACTGGGGCGTCAACGGGCTCGGCTACTACCTCGCGGCCAGGTTGATGTGGGACGCCTCCGCGGATACGAAGGCGCTTCGAAAAGACTTTTACGAAAATGCTTTTGGTCCCGCGTCTGCTCCGATGGAGCAATATTTCGAGCGCCTGAATCTCTCGAACAGGCCGCTGACTGGCCGCACGCTGCTCAGGCAAAGTCTGGGAGATCTCGAAGCGGCCGCCTCCCTTGTCAAGCCACGGCCGGATATACTCGCACGCATCAATGCCCTGAAAGAAAATCTGGTCTACAACTATTATGGAAGGATGGTGGAATTGGCGGAGGCGAACAAGGATGAGGTCAAGAAAGCCACTCTGGACTGGTTCACGTGGTCTTACCGGACACGGAACAACTATATGAACGACTGGATCGACTTTCGTTCAACCGTGGGAAGGCCCGCCGCCGAGAAGCTCGGCGAGACGACGTGGTTCTGGCGCAATACGAGCGACAACCCCTGGAAGAAGAACGAGCCGGTGACCCCGGAGGAACTCACCGGGCTGCTTCAGAAAATCAAGGCCGAGTGGGGAGACGTGCCTGCTTTTACCGAAAAGAAGTTTTCGGGGGAATTCGTGCTGATCCAATCTGGCCGGCAAGGCCAGGCGGAAAGAAACCTGCAATTTTCCGGCAGTGCTGTTCTGCTGTTCGCCAGCCTGAAGGGCGAGCCTTTGCGCTTCAAACTGGTTTCCATCCCGTCGCCCCAGCACGAAAGGAGAGATGCCACATATTCCCTCACGGCGATGGACGGCAGGGAAATCAGCGCTGCGCAACTGCCCGAAGGTGAGAGCCGCATGGAACTGAATGTGCCGGGTCCGGGCGTCTATAGTTTTTTCTGCCGCCGGACCGGCCAAGGGTGGAGCGTGGAATTGCCCGATGAATTGAACGCCGCGCTCTGCATCAAACGGGATGTCGATCTTCGTCCGGTTCGGCCCACGACATATTACTTTTATGTTCCCAAAGGCACTTCCCAAATCACCATGCATATTCAATGGGGGGCCGTGCAGGTGCGCGACCCGAACAACCAAGTGGCCTATAAAGGCCGATCGGAAGGCGAACTCATTCCCCTGCCGGTCAAGGATGGCACGGACGGGAAGGTCTGGAGTATCACCGGGAAATTCCGGGGCCTGTGGTTTCTTGATATTCCAACCGTCCTGTCTCTCAGCCCGGAAATGATCTTCGTGCCAAAAGAAGTGGCGAAAAGTGACGGGCTAAAGGGTGTCGTTCCTTAGCGCGGCAAAACGACAACTGATGAAAAAGCCCGGAATGGAACATTGGCCGCTAAAAAACTTTAAAACGAATATGACAAAAGAAAAGAGATGGAGCAGGGGGTTAGTGTC